>NZ_JBHJQP010000046.1:0-46143 GCF_042262625.1 Streptomyces sp. NPDC056347
GTCCTGGCGGGCCCCGCCACCTCTGCTCCGGATGACGCCCGGTCAGAGCAGGCCGCGTTCCATCAAGTCGTCCGCCTCCTCCCAGTCGATGAAGCGGCAGGACCCGTTCGTCAGATCAACCGCGACCGGAAGATTTCCGCCGAGTTGCATGTCCTCGCGTCCGTGGTCGAGATAGTCGACGTGGTCGTAGGGAGCGATGAACCACCCTCTGTCGGTGAAGCAGTACTCGGGAATGATCCGGACGCGGGAGGACGGACCCCAGGACCTGCTCTCGGCAGCGAGGAACTCTGCGGCCCCTCGCTCGGCCTCTTCCCTGTCAAGCATGTCGGTCGGTCCTCTCGAGGTAGTGGTGGCGACATCTCACCGCGGTCTTCGGGCCGCGCCCCGGGGAAGGCGTTCTCCGGGCCTGCGGGGCCATGAGGGGGCCGCCGGCCGGCGGAGGCTCCGGGTCGCCCGCCCCGAACGCGGCGCAACGTGCGCGGGCGGTCGGGCCGGGGTTGCGGCGGCGACCGGGCTCAGCAGGGGGTCTCCCACGGGTACGGGACGACCTTGGCGGCCTCCTGCGCGGCTTGTCGCGCCCGGTCCAGGGTGTGGAGAGGTCTCCGCCTGGGGCCGTCGCGCAGTTCCAGAGCCCGGTACAAGGCCGTACGGGCGGCCGTGGTGTCGGGTGTGCCCTCGACGGCCGGTCCGCCCGGGCCGCGCCGCGTTTCGGGCGGAGCCGTGAACGCGGGCGGCCCGGGGACGGCCGGGGCGGAAGCCGGGGGGAGCCGGCCGGGGCCGAGGGTTCGGCCGACACGAGCAGATCCCGGCGAGGCCCTTGGACAGGCCGGACCCGCCGAAGCACCGCGGCCGCCGGAATATTCCGGTACGCCCATGTTCGGGGCAATGGCCCTCCTCACACTCGAATTAGTTTTACGTTCAACTTTCTCGCAGTAGTCTCAACAAGTGCCTGGTCCAAGGCGGCCCGCGACCCTGTCCATGCAGGTCACGGGGTAGGCAAGGAGGAAGAATCATGGCATTCACCTTTGCGCGTCGCGTTGCCGTCGCGATGGTCTCCGTGGCGGTCGCGGCGGCCGGGCTGCTGGCCACCGGAGGCTCCGCCTCAGCCGCGGCTCTCCCGACCGGCGACCGGCCCGCCATCGCCTCCCCCGCGTCGTCGCCCGCCGGCACCCACCGCCATGACGGGCCCGGCCACAGGGGGAAGGGCGGGGACGGGCGGGGCAGCGACGCTCACGCCCACCGCGTCCACCGTGACGGCGGACACCGCCTCCGGGACCACGACGACCACCAGTACCGGACAAGCGATGACGGCCTGCGCCGCCAGTGGGTCCTCGACCAGGTCAACTGGATGCGGGACCACGACACCCGGCGCTGACGGGCGCGCGGCCCTCGTTCACGCCCCAGCCCCGGGGAATCAGCTCCTGCACCGGTCCAGTAATCAGGTGCAGGATCCACCGGCCGGATGATCGCCGGTGGAGGACCGGAGTACGGCTGACGAAGCCGTACTCAACCGCGGGACGGAATCCGCAGTCGCTTCAAGGGACGGCGGCGACTGGTACACCGGATTCCGCCCCGCGGCTCCGTATACGAGGTCGGACGCACTGTCGCGGGTCGTGAGGAACACGACGCCCGCGCGACGTGCGTCCCTCGGTCACCCCGAAGGCGTTCACCGCCCCACCCGCATGCCTCCTTCCGGCCGGCACCGCGCTGTCGGCGGCGGCGTCGCGGACGGGTGAGCGCCGGTCCACGGTCGCACGCGGCCGCACGCCGATCAAGGAGAAGGATCATGGAGCTGGCCCCTGCTCACCGGCCGGCCGCCGCGCGGGCCGGGCAAGCCCCGACGGACGTCACGGCCTCTGCGGCGGAGGATGTGCCGGCGGCCGCAGGCCTCATGAGGGGCGTATCACCGTTGTGGATGGAGCGGGAGCCGAAAGCATGACCGCGCACGTCCTCGCGCGAAGACGGGCCGTTGCCCTGCGGTGGCAGAACGCGAAGCGGGCCCGGTGGCCGCGGCGAGCCTTCCGGTCGGAACGGCCCGCAGCGGTACGGACCGCCAAAGCCCTGATCGCTGCCCTCCTGGCCTGGCAGACCGCCTCGTGGTGGCTTCCGGGCGAGCAGCGGTACCTCGCCGTGGCCACCGCGCTGGCCATGGTCAGCGCCCCCAGCGTCTACCGGTCCGTGACGCAGGCACTGCGCAACGTGGCGGCCCGGGCGACCGGGCTGTCGGTGGCCGTGGCAGTCGTGTGGGTGCTCGGCCCGGCCGCGGGGAGCGCCGCCGCCATCCCGGCGATCGCGCTGGTCGTCGCCGGCCGAAGGGGTTCCGACGGCCGTCTGCAGGTCGCCTCCACGGCGGTGCTCGCCCTGGCCGCGGCGACGGCCGTTCCGGTGGGGCATGTACTCGCGCTGACACTGGCGACGCTGACCGGTGCGTCGGTGGGGATCGCGGTCAACGCCCTCATTCTGCCTCCCGTGCACCTGAGTGCCTCCGACTCCGCGGTACGCGGTCTCGCCGCGGCCACGGGGGAACTGCTCCTGGACATGGGCCACGGACTGCGGGAACGGCAGCACGTCGACCGTGCGCACGCCTGGCTGGAAAAAGGCAGGCGTCTGGAGGACCTGGCGATGCGGGCTCACGAGGACGTGCGTGAGAGCCGGGAGAGCCTGCGCTGGAACACCCGGTGCGTCGTCGTCCGCGGACGACACGACCTGTCGGGCCACGGCACGGCGCTGCACGCCCTGCACCGGGTCACCTTCCAGGTCCGCGGCATCGCCCGGACGCTGGCCGACACCGTCGACGACCAGGACGCCGGCCCCCGCCTGGGCCGGACGTTCCTCGACCGGTACGCGGCGACCCTGGAGGCGGCGGGAGGAGTGATGAAGCACTTCGCCGCCCCCGGACCGGCCGGCGGCGCCGCCGAGGACGACGCCCGCCTGCGACTGCACCGGGCCATCGACGACGCTGCCGCGTGGCACACCATGATGACCGGCGAGATCCAGCAGGGCACACTGCACGAGCCGGGCTCGTGGCACGTGTACGGATCGCTGATGACCGACGCCGAACGCCTGCTCGCCGACCTCGACCGCGCGGCCCGCGCCACCGCACCCCCGCAGGTTCCCCGCCCGTGGACGAACGCCCGCGCGGCGCGGCGCGGCCACGGAAGGCCGCCGCGGTCCTGAAGGAGCCGCGGCCGGGCCCCGTGACGCCGGGACCCGGCCGGCTGCCGGCGGAGACGAACCAGCAACGGCGCAACGCGCGATCGGTGAACTGCTGCTGCGGCTGGAGAACGCCAGGCGGTCCCTCCACCGGGTCGGCCGGAGGCGGCTCGTCGCCTCCGGACACGAATCGGCCGTGGCCGGAATGACCGCCGGGGCCACGGAGTTTCCGCACGGACCTGCCGCCGGCCCGGTGGCCGACGCCCGTCTGCGAAACGAGGGCGGGCGGCCGTCCGGAGAAGCATCCCCGCCGGGAGACCGTGGACGCGATCAGATGCGTGGTCGACACCGGCGGCGAGTGGCGGGCCCTGCGCGAGAATGAGCCGGGCATAGACCAGACCCGTGCCGGCCTCACCGCCGTGACCGGCATCGCGGCGCTCACCGACTTTGCCGATACGGTGCCGTATCACCCGCTGTTCACGTTGCCGCGGGGGCACACGGGCGCGCCGAGGGGGAACAGTATGGCGACTATCGCGGTGGACGTGGCGGTTCCCGACGCGCTGCGGCCGGTCGTGGATGTGGCGGCGTTGCCGATGGCCCTCGGTGACGCGGGGCCGGCGTGGCTGGTGCTGTCCGGGGACGGACGGCTGGCGCGGTGGACGCCGGCGACCGGCGAGGTGCGGGACGTGGCCCGGTATCGGGAGGAGGGGCCGGCGTCCGAATACGGTGGCGGCGTTCGGCTGCGGCTTCATGTGTCCCGATGTGGGCGTTGGGCGGCGGTGGTTCAAGACCGCGGCCGGTACGGCACCGTCGTCGATCTCACCACCGGTTCACCGGCGTTGAAGTTGGACGGCGGGGATTACTGTTGTGAGACCGTCCCGTTCGCGTTGGCGTTCGCCGAGCACGGTGGCCGGCCGGTTGTCGTCCATCGCACTGACTGGAACCGGTTGGATGTCACCGATCTCGCGTCCGGCGAGGTGCTTACGGCGCGGGACGGCCCGGACAGAGATGAGGAAGATGCGGAGCACGACCTCGATTACTTCCACGGCACGCTGTCGCTGAGTCCTGACGGAACTCGTCTCTACGACGGCGGTTGGGTGTGGCAGCCGTGGGGGATGCCGGCGGTGTGGAGCCTGACCGCCTGGCTGCACGACAACCCGTATGAGTCCGAGGACGGGCCCAGCTATGCGGTGTATCCCGAGGTCTCGGAGTGGAACTGGCCGGTGGTGTGGATCGACGACGGGCGGATCGCGGTGTACGACCGGGACGACGCCGGCGGCGGTACCGTCCACGTCCTCGACCCCGCCTCGATCGAACCGCGCTCGCCGGGCGTCCGATGGATCAAGGCGGTCGCGACGTTCCCCTGGCCGGTCGGCGATCTCGGCTTTTTCACCGATGGAGAGCATCTGCTGATCGCCGACGAGGCCGGTCTGCGGGGCGTCGACATCACCAGCGGACAGCAGGTGTTCGCGATCGACGGGTTCCGCCCGGCGCGTCAGGATCGGCATACCGGAACGCTGATCCAGGTCGGAAGCGCCAATGCCCGGTTGTGGACGCCGCCGGGGTGGACCGCGCGCGCCGGCTGAGCCGCCATTTCCCGCGGGGTGCCGGGCGGGAGAACATCCGCGATGTCCACACCGGAAGGGCTCGACACCGCTTCTCGCAAGGGCAAGCACGGCGGGCGGCCGCCGGTCGTCACCGACGGCATGCTGCACACCGTGCTGCGGCGCCGTGTGAACGGCGAGTCCGTCGAGCGGATCCGGCCCGGCCCGATCACCCCCACCGGCAAGCGCAAGGGGCGCAGCCCCTCGGTGGCCGGCGTCTACCAGGCACTGGCCGAGCACGCCGAACGCGAGGCGTACCCGTGCCAGGGAGCCCACGCCGGTGAAGGCCGCCCGCGCATTCGTCTCTGCCGCCCGCTGTTGTTCCGCGGCGTACGGATTGCAGCACGCGAGGGGCGGGAACCACGGGCCGCCGAATCCCGCCGACTCCCGCCGGTGAAGCCGCGCTTCAGCCCGTGCCGTGCAGCAGGCGGCACAGTTCGGCCTCGACGTCGAGGTCGTCCGTCTCCCGTCCGGCCGGAACCAGCTGGTAGGTACGGGTCAGCCAGTCCGTCACTTCGCGGAGCGGGGCGGCGAGCCGGGCACGGCCCGCCGGGGAGGAGAGGGCGATGTTGAGCACCGCGTGGTGTCCGGTACCGCTGGGCCAGAGGAGTACGTCCCCTTCCCCGGCCAGCCGGAGGAGACCGTCGGCCAGGAGGTCGCGGGCGAAGGTCCATGTCACCGGCGATTCGGCACCGGTACGGAAGGCGAAGGACACGGCGTACGGGTCGTTCGGCCTGTAGCGCAGGCGGGCGGGGACCGTGACGTGCTCGTGAGGGGCGAGCACGAGGTGCATGTCGAGTGGCTGGTCCAAGTGGTAGGCCATGGCGTGCTCAACTCCTGGGCACCGGGCGGGCGGCCGCACCGCCGTCCGTGCGGGGAAACGGCGGCGCGGCACGTCCCGGGATCAGCGGAAGAGGTGGTGGCCGAAGCCCTGCGGGAGACTGGTCACCACGACCCACGTGCCGTGGGCCGAGCTGTACAGGCGGTGGCCGTCGTAGCGGTAGTGACGGCCGTGGTCGTCGCTGTACCAGCTGCTACCGGTGCGGTACCAGGTCCGGTAGCCGTCCCAGCGGTGATCGCGGTCCCCGCGGTAGTCATGATCACGACGGTCATTGCGGTCCCAGCGGTCGTCATGGCCCCAGCGGTCACCACGGCGGTCGTCCCACTGTCCATGTCCGTTCGCACTCACGGAGTGAGAAACGTTCGCCGTTCGCTCGGCCTCGGGCCTCGGGGCCGCGGAGGCCGCGCCGGTACCCGCCAGCAGCGCGCCACCGGCAATGGCGACCGCAACGGCCGAGGCGGCCATCCGCCGCTTCATCAGACGGTTCAGCATTACTTTTCTCCTTGTTCCTCCCGTGGCCGCCGGGTTGACGACCAGGGAACCCATACCGGGCTATTTGGACGTATCGAACCCTATGCCAGATTTAGTTGAATGCTAAACGGCTGTCTCGTGAAGTATTTCACCTGATCAACAAGAGGGAGCGGGGAACAAAAGCAGGGGCGAACCGGCTTAAGTCCGGCCCCACATCGGCCGGCCCATGTCGTGCGTGCGTCACGGCACGGACGGGTATCTCGCGAGGCTCGTCTCCATGCCCCTCGGGCGGGGCAAGGCCCCCAGACACCTCGAGCTCCGCGGGGCCGGCGGCGCGATGGCGACGGGGGCGGCCCGGGGCGGCGAGTGGCCCCGGAGGTGCGGGCGCATGTCGCGGTCGGCGAGGTGGGCGATGGAGAGGCCGGCGAGGTGGGCGGCGGAGAGGCCGGCGAGGGGGTTCGGGCCTCACCGGCCGTCCCGCCGGGGGCCGGCCGACGGCTCCGTGGTCCCCGGCCGGACGCCGACCCCCTCCCCCGCGGTCCGCTTCCCGGGCGTCGCTTCGGCGGCCCGGGAGTGCCGTGTCAGGCCGGGCGCCCCGCGTCGATCAGGGCGGCGAGGGCGCCGATGCCGCCCGCCGCCGCGATCTGTTCGGCCAGGACCCCGGCCCTGTGGCGGTAGCCCGGCTCGGCCAGTACCCGGCGGGCCGCCGTGCCCAGGGTCCTGGCCGACGGGCAGTTGGTGCGCAGCCCGATGCCCGCACCCGACCAGGAGACCCGGGCCGCCACCTCGGCCTTGTCCTCGGTGGCCCCGGCGACCACCAGCGGGACGCCGTGGCGCAGCGCGAAGTGCACACCGCCGTATCCGCCGTTGGTAATCATCAGGGCGGTGCGTGGCAGCAGTTCGTCGTACGGCAGGAACGGGGCCGTTCTCGCGTTGCCGGGCAGCCCGGCCTCCCAGGCGGGCGTCCCGCGGCCGCCGGTGGCGACGACGACGGTCACGTCCTCGCCCGCCAGTGCCGCCACCGCAGGGTTGATCAGTTCGTCGAAATCGGTGTTGGCGGCCGTGCCCTGGGTGACCAGGACGACCGGGCGGTCGTGATCGAGTGCGGGCCACCAGTCGGGCAGCCGGTGGTCGCCCGTGGAGCTGCGGCCCAGCGGTCCGATGAAGTGCACGGGTGCGCGCGTTCCGGGGCGCGGGTACTCGAAGTCCGGAACGGTCAGCTGCACCAGGTCGTCCGCCAGCGCGGGCCAGTCGAAGAACAGCCCGGGCAGCGGGCGGCCGGTGATCCGTCGGCACAACTGCGACAGGTCCCGCTGCTGTGCCGGGAAGACCATCCGCCGTACCAGCGTGGTGAGTGCCCGGTTGCGCAGTCGGCCGAGCGGACCGCCGCGGGGCGGCAGGCCGAGTCCGAACGGGGCGACGTCGGGTCCCGTGAGCGGCAGCGGAACGATGCCCGCCAGCATCAGTCGCGGGCGCCGGTCGCGGGGCAGCAGGGCCAGTGGGGCGGCGCCGAGGAACAGCGGCTCGGCCAGCACGACATCGATGCCGTGCTCGTCGACCAGCGCGGTGACGGTTTCGTACTGCGGCTCGGCCGCGCGGAAGAACATGTGGTCCAGGTCGAAGCGCATCGCCGCGAGACCGCGCTTGCCCGCCCGTTCCGGGTGGGCGTCCGCCCAGGTGTCGTCGAAGTCCACCGCCTGCGGCAGCGGCGCGAAGTCGGCCCCGGTGGCCCGGACCCGGTCGGCGAAGCGGCGGCCCGTCACCAGCACCACGCGGTGTCCGGCGGCGACCAGGCCGCGGGCGATGGCCAGCAACGGGGTGACGTGCCCCTCGGCGGGCGACGAGCAGATGAGAATTCCGGACATGTACGCCTTCCCCCTGAGCTAGCATTGGCTAACTCCAGGAAGTATTGACTACACCTCAAGGAAGTTCAAATGAGTGGGGCGGCACGTCGCGGCTACCGGTCGGCACTGCGCACGGATCAGGCCGAGGCGACACGGCGGCGGGTCCTCGCAACGGCCGCGGACCGCTTCGCGAAGCACGGTTACGGGCGGACGACACTGGCCGGGATCGCCGCGGACGCCGGAGTATCGGTCGAGACCGTCAAGGGGTACGGGCCCAAGCGCGCCCTCCTGCTGGCCGCCTTCGAACAGGCCTTCGCCGGGGACGAGGGTTCGGTACCCCTGCTGGAGCGTGAGCAGTTCACGGCCATCGAGCACCTGGAGGGCGAGGCGTACCTCGCCGCGGGCATCGCGCTGATCGCCGCCGCCAACGCCCGCTCGGCAAGGCTCTGGCGCGCCTTCGTCAGTGCCGCGGACACGGAGGCCGATGTCCGTGCCGTTCTGGACCAGTTGCTCGACCGGCGCCGCACCGACATCCACGGAGCCGTCGCCCGGCTGCGCGCCCGTGGGCTGGTGGACGCGTCCGTGGGCGAGGAGGCCTCGGCGGCCCTGTCCTTCGTGCTCTCCCCCGAGGGGTACGAACAGCTGGTCCTCGACGCCGGGTTGACCGAGCATCAGTACCGCGAGTGTCTGGAACGGCTCGTCGCGGGCGTGCTGCGTCCCGGTCCATGACCGCGGCCGAGGAGTGTGCCGGGCACTTCGCGCCGCGCCGCCGCCCCGGCACCGGCGGGGACCGCGCGGTTCCCGCGGGTCCGCAGCCGTGACGGAACGGCCCGTGACGACCGGTACGGGCGGGGCTCCTCCCCCACCGGACGGCGGGAACCGGGCCGGTCCGTCCCCCGCCGTCCGGGCCGGTCCGGCCACCGTCGCCCGGCTCGCGCCGGGGCCGATGGCACCGTGGCCGTGCCGGATGCCTTCCGGGTGTGCGGGCGGGGTGCCCGGTGAGCCGACGGCGCGGCGTCAGCCGGCCTGCCGCAGGGGGTGCAGGACGGTCCCGTGGTCCAGTCCGCCGGGGTCCATGCCGAGGCACGCGGCCGCGGTCGCGCCCAGGTCCGCGAGGCTGCCGGCATCGGGCAGGCGCCCCGGGGCCGAGCCCGGCCGGTGCATCAGAACGGGTACGAACTCGCGGGTGTGGAAGGCGTGGCCGATGGTGGGGTCGTTGCCGTGGTCGCCGGTGACGATCAGGCAGTCGCCGGGGATGTCGAGCAGTGCGAGCAGTTCGCCCAGCCCCTGGTCGGCGCGTTCCAGCACAGAGCCGTAGCGGTCGGCGTCCTGCTGGTGCCCGGCCAGGTCGGTCTCCTGGACGTTGACGACGACCAGGGCGTCCCCGTCGGCGCGGACGGCGTCCACGGCGTGCGCGAGCGCGTCCTCGGTCGCCACCGCCGGGCGGCACACCGCGGCATCGCAGGCGAGGATGTCGGCGGCCTTGCCGACGAGTGTGACGGGGATCCCCGCGCGGGCCGCGAGTTCCGGCAGCTGCCGGGTGTGGTCCAGGGGGCCGCCCAGGTGCTTCACCCGCAGGCCGCCGTTGCGGTAGAAGCCGCTGGCGGGTGTGTCGAGGCCGACGGTGCCGCCGTCGCCGGGCCGGACGAACCCGGCCAGCGGCGCGTCCGCGTGGCCGCCGACCGCGATGACGCGGGCGACCGGTGCGACCGAGCGGACGGTCACGGCGATGGAGAGGATCTGCCTGAACGGCAGGTCGTCGAGTCGGCCGGAGACGTTCCAGTTGATGCCCGGGTCGGCTTCCAGGTTGTCGTGCACCAGGACCACGCCGTCCACGAGCAGCACCGGCAGGTCCTCCAGCGGCTCCGTCCCGTGCCCGGCGGTCCGCAGTGCGGCGGCCGTGGTGTCGAGGTGGTCGGCGAGCCGGGCCACGGCCACCGTGCGGAGGTCGGCTCCCATCATGGTCTGGTGGCCCGCGTAGGTGTCCGCCCCCGGGTAGCCGAGGGCGGCCCGGCCCACCGCCACGGGCAGCGTGGTGCGCGCGGCCAGGTCCGGGTGCGGGCGGACCAGGCCCAGGCCGAGTGCTGACAGTGCGGGCAGGTGCAGCGCCCGGCCCCGGGTGCGGTGGCAGTGGTCGAGGAGGTGGCCGCACGTGTCGGCGGCGGCGTCGCCGGGCCGCAGGGCTCCGGCGTCGGGCATGGCGCCGACGCCGAAGCCGTCGAGGACGACGATGACGGTTCTGCTCATGGGTGCTGTTCCTCAGTCAAGGGCCCGGCCCAGGGCGCTGTACAGGCCGTGCAGCCGGGGCGTGCCGGACGACAGTCCGGCGACGACGGCGACGTTGCTGCGGGTGACGAAGACCTGGGTGCGGAAGGCGAAGACCGCCGTGTCGCCGAGCTCGGCGTCGCCCGGCGTCGCGGGCGCTTCCAGCAGCCGGTAGTAGTCGATGTTCTCGGCGGGTGCGTCGTGCACGGCCAGCCGCGCCCCGGAGCGGGGCAGGAGCGCGTCGTTGATCCTGGCACGGGGGTAGAAGCCGCCGCCGTGGACGGCCGGGCGGCCGTCGGCGAGGGTGTGCGCCACCTCGCTGATGTAGACGTAGCCCGGGCGCTCGCTCCGGTGCCCGGCCGCGTGCAGCGGAGTGGTACCGGTCAGTGCGTGGCCGGGCTCGGCGTGGGTGGCACCGTGCCGTGCCAGCAGCGGCAGTGCGGCCACCGAGCTGGCGCCCGGCGCGCTCAGCTTCAGGCCGTGGTGTCCGCGCGCGGCGAGCCGGTCCCGCGCGGCCAGCGCCGACGGCAGGTTGGCGGTGGGCTCCGGTTCGCCGGTGTCCGGGTCGCACCGTACGCAGGGGAAGGCGGTGACGCCCGCGATCCGTACGCCCGGCAGCCGCTCCACCCGCTCCGCGAAGCCGTCCAGCCTCTCCGGCGGGACGCCGCCCTCCTGCCCCGGGTGGACCGTGCCCGGCGCGCCCTGGAGCCGGACCAGCAGGGGCTGGACGAAACCGAGCCGCCGCGCCGCGCGGCTCACCGCCTCCGCGTTGGCCACGTCGTAGACGGTCACGGCCTCCGGACGCCAGGCGAGCATCTCCTCCAGCGACCGGGCGGGGATCTGGGCCAGGTGTCCCAGGTTCCCGGCCCGTGCTCCGGCCGCGTGCAGGATCCGTGCCTCCGGCGCGTCGATGGCCGCGAACTGCGGGATGTGCCGCGCGATCGCCCGGACCAGTTCGGGATTGCGGCCGAACTGCTTGGCGACGAACCACAGTGTCAGGCCCAGCCGTTCGGCTTCGGCGGCGAGCAGCCGTGCGTTGGCCTCGATGGTGTCGAGGTCCATGACGTAGGTGTCGGGCGGGATCGCGCCGCTGCGGTGCAGCGCGGTGGCCGTTTCCACCAGTTCCGGGTTACGGGTCAGTACGGTGTCGAGGAACACGGTCAGTCGTCCTTGGGCCGGTGCAGGTCGGCGAGCGAGCGGCGCAGGATGTCCAGCACCAGGTCCGCGCCGGCGCGCATGGGGTTGATGCGGATCGTCCAGTCGGCGAGCTCGGGGGCGTCGTCGAGGCTCGAACGGGACATCCGGTAGAAGAGCGGGGCGATCTCGTAGCGGGAGTTGGAGCCCACGGGATAGGGCGCGGCGCCGTACCGGGCCGCGGCGGCGGGCAGTTCCCGGGCCACGGGCCGGTCCAGACGGACCAGCAGGCAGCGGTCCTGCGCGTTGGCGATCCGGACCTCGGCGACGCCGTCCACCTCGCCGCCGGCCAGCCGCTCGGCGGCCTCCGTGGTCACCTGGGACTGGACGGCCCACAGCACCGGCACGTGGGTGAGCGCGCGCAGCGCGTCCAGGGCCTGGTGACCCTGGACCTGGCCGCCGCCGGAGTAGTTGTCGGCGTGGACCCGGTCCACCAGGTCCCGGGACCCGGCCACCACGCCGACGCCTTCGGGGCCGTGCAGTTTGAAGAGGGAGAAGCAGGAGGCGTCCGCGCCCAGTTCGGTCCCGCACGCCGGTACGCGCATCACCGCGTAGTTGTCGTCGACGACGGTCCGGGTCCCGTGCCGCCGGCAGGCCGCCAGGACGTCGCCCGGGTCGTAGCGGTCGGCCAGCCGCTGGCGGGTGTGCTGGACGTATGCCCAGGCGAACCGTCCGGTTGCCAGGGCCTCTTGCAGCGCGTGCGGGTCGTTGAAGTCGGCGGTGGCGGTGCGTACGCCGAGACCGCGTAATGTCGTCAGGGTCGTGCGGTAGACCGGGGCGCGGTGGATGAGCAGCTCGGTGCCGGTGTCGAGCGCGGCGGTCAGTGCGGCCCGGATCGCGCCGGTGCCCGCGCCCTGGACGAGGGCGGCGGCCTCGGAGCCGAGGAAGTCGGCGAGGACGGCTTCCACGCGCGCGGTCGTGCGCGGGCGGCCCGGCCCGGGAACGACGCCGGCGTCGGCGGCGAACAGCTGCTCGCCCTCGAAGTGGCGGGCGGTGCACTCCAGCAGCCGGAACTGCTTGGCGACGGCGTCGGCGAGCGGCACGGTCGGCAGCGGGAAGGTTCGGGGCAGCCGGGCCCCGGGGCTAGGCATCGGACTTCTCCCGGGTGTCGGTGCCGGTCAGAAAGCGCAGCGGGTTGCGGCGGGTGATCAGGTCGATCAGGTCCGCGTCCGCTCCTGCCGCGCGCAGCCGGGGCAGGAAGGAGCGGAACAGGTGGCCGTAGCCGGTGCCGCCCTCGCCGGTGAGGTAGCCGTGGCGGGAGACGTCGCAGGAGAGCAGCACCCGGTCTGCGTGGCCGGACTCGATCAGTGCCAGCAGCAGTCGGAGCCGGGTCGTGTCGCTCCGGTAGTGGTTCTTGCCGATGGTGTCGAGGCAGACGTAGGCGCCTTCGGCGGCGAGAGCGCGGTGGACGGCCGGGGCGTCGAGCAGGTCCTGGTGGCCGATGGCCACACGGTGCGGTGCCAGCCCCGCGGTGGTGAGCAGGCCGAGCTGGGCCGGGCCGCCCACGCCGAGGTGGGCGTGGGTGGCCACGGACAGCCCGGTGCGGAGGGCGGCGTGGGCGGCGGCGGTGAGTGTCCGCCGTTCCGGTTCGCTCGGGTGCTCGCCGTGGCTGCCCACCTCGCCGATCACTCCGGGGCGGATCCCGGTGGTGCCCATGCCCTGCTCGATGTCCCGTACGAGGGTGTCGGTGAGCTGTTCGACACCGGCTCCGTTCACCTCGTCCGGGTGGAACGGCTCGTAGTACCAGCCGGTGGCCGCGACCACCGCGACCCGGGACGCCGCGGAGACGCGGGCCAGTGCGTCCGTGTCGTGGCCCATGCCCCGGCAGGTCTGTTCGACGACCAGTGACAGTCCGAACTCCGCTCGCAGGGAGGCGAGTTCGTCGGTGACCTGTTCGGTGTGCCGGGCGTCGAGCACGGCCTCGCGGTCGCTGTCGCGGCGCAGGTCGAGGGCGATGTGCTCGTGGGCGAGGACGGGGCCGGTGACGAGGGAGGGGGCGAGTGGGCCGGTGACGGTGGCGATGGTGTGCATGCGGGTGCCTTCCGGATACCTGTTCACCCCTTGGCCGGGGCGAACAGGTGCAGCCAGTAAAGGACGTTGAGGGCGATGCCGCCGACGACCACCGCGGCCGGTGCGGCGGCCATGCGGACCACCGGCCGGCCCATGGCCTCGTTCAGCAGGTACAGCCCGCCGACGACGAGGATGCCGAGGCCGCCGCCCATGGTGTCGGCGGCCATGAGGGAGCCGAAGAGGATCGCCAGGCCGAGGGTGTCGCCGATCGCGCCGCGCAGGTGCTCCGAGCTGTCGCGGACCGACGGGAACGCTCCCAGCAGTCTGCCCAGCCGTGAGAGCAGCAGCACCTCGGCGGCGAGGACGAGCGCGCCGCAGACCAGGGCCGTCCACGGATTCGGCATCAGGTAGCCGATCGGGTAGACCAGGGTGAAGCCGGCGATGCCGTATGCGCCGGAGGCCAGGGCGGTCGTCGCGATCAGCGGGACGAAGCCGAGGACACGGTAGAAGTCGACCTGGGCCGCCGCGCCGTATTCGTGCTTGGCGATCAGGAAGCTGGTGGCCTCGCCCCCGCCGAATATGTGCATCCTGGCCAGCAGGCACACGCCCGCGCCGAGCACCATGAACAGCGGCAGGTGCCTGCGCAGCCGGGCCGCGCTCGCACCGAACAGCGATGTCATCGGATCGTCGCCGCCGGCCGGACCGGCCGCAGCGGTGCGGCCGGTCTTCCCGGCCCGGCGCTGCCCGATGTCGTGGAAGGCGGCGAAGCCGATCAGCATGAGCACGCCGGCCGCCATCGCGATCGAGCCCGCGAACATCTTCGGCCACAGCTTCATGGTGGCGACGACCAGTACCAGTTCGACCACGCCCGCCGCGCCGCCGCGCACTCTGCCGAACTGCTTGGTGATGGCGAGCACGGGAAACAGTGCGAACAGGAACAGGATCGGCGTCGACATCTGCTGCAGGGCGGTCAGGAAGTCGATCGGCAGCCGGTGCGCGAGCGTGTTGGCCCCGCCGAGGCCGAAGACCACGACGGCGCCCCAGGCCGCGCCGAGGAACGGCGCCAGCCATTTCCTCGGCGCGAGGATGCCGAGGATGTCGGTGGGCAGGAAGAGCAGCCACGGGTTGAGTACGCCGGTGGACAGTGCCATCGGCGCGCCGAGGCCGAAGACGAACCCCGCGGACAGCCCGAACGAGACCGCGGCCGTGGCGCTGCGTGTGCTGTCGCCGCGGATGAAGTCGAGGAGGAAGGGCCGGACCCCGTCGTTGAAGACGGCCAGTGCTTGGTGGGAGATGAAGGCCGTCAGCGCGCACAGGGCGATGACGACGAGTTCCTGGGGCAGCGAGAAGCTGAGGCCGGTGCCGGTGCTGCCCGCGGCGAGGTACGAACTCAACGGGAACTCCCTTGCCTTGTCGCGCCGAAGTGGGGCCGGTCAGCCGGAGTGCGTGGCGATGGCACGGGCGATCACCGGGGCGGCGGTGTCGATCTGGTCCATGCTGAAGCCGAAGACCCTGGTGCCGCCCGCCAGCAGCGCGGCGACCTCCTCCTCCCCGGGAACGGATCGCCCGAAGGTGTGGCAGGCCTTCTTGCCCATCAGGCCGACCAGCACGCCGAGCGACGCACCGGCACCGGTGTAGCAGGTGCCCAGGAAGTAGTCGGCCTCGCCCGCGCGCAGCTTCGTCGCGGCGTCCATGTCGTTGGAGACGGCGACTTCGAGGCCGTCGACGGCCATCGCGGTGATGGTCCGGGCGACCTCGGTCTTGCCGACACCGCCGGTGAGGATCTTCTTCATGGTCTTCAGCTGCCTTCCGTGCTCGGGGTGGGACGGGCGTGTGAGCGCTGTGCCAGAACGGCGAGGTGCATGCCGAGGAGGCCGATCTCGGACTCGGGCAGGCCCGCGCCCAGCCGCGCGCGGGCCCGCTCGGCCATGGCGCGGGCCCCGGCCACGGCCTCGGGGTGTCCGGCCAGTTCGGCGGCCACCTGCTCGTCGGTGAGGAACTGCTCGATGGCCTCGCCGTTGAGCAGGCGGGTGAGCGCCATCACGAGATGGCTGGTCAGCATGCCCGCGGTGTCCTCGGTGACCGTCTGTCCGCCGGCCGCCAGCGCGTCGAGTTCGCCGGTCACGAAGTCGATGACCCGCGACTCGGCCCGGCCGTCGTCGCGGAACAACCGCAGCCTCAGTGCGAGCCGTTCTTCCATCCGGGCTCCTGGTCCTTTCGTGATCGCTGTCCGGTGGGCCGTGTCCTGTGTGGTGGGTCGGTCCGGTCGTTCGCAGCAACAGGGTGTGGCGGCGGGGCCGGTGAGGGCCAGACAGCTGCGGGGGCGTTCACAGGAATGGCCGGGTCCGTGGTGGCCGGTCGGCCACGGCATGGTCCGTCCGTTCGATCACCCGCCTTCGGTGTCCGAGGTGTTCGCCGGATCCGGCTGCCCCGCGGGCAGGTGTGTCCCGTGTCCTGCCGCACGGCGGACGTACCTTCGGCTGCGGGATCGACGGCTTCGCGATCTCCCGCGGCCTGTCCGGAACGATCCGATTCCCCGCATCCCGCCCCATGAACGGCCCAACGAGCGTCCACCGGGCAGGACACCGTCCCAAGACAACGGAGCCGCGCGGGAGGGGAGTTCGTTCGTACAGGCCCCGCGCGGGCGGCCGGTCCGGGATCTCGCCGCCCCTGTGCGGAGCCGCACTGGCCCTGGTCCTGTCGCGGGCCGGTTCACAGCAGGTCTCGTATGCGGGTGCGCGGTCGGGCTTATGGCCTTCGGCCCGGGATCCCGGATCGTGGAATACGAATCGTCCGGCGGCGAGGTCGTGATCGCGGTCGTGCCGGAGGAACCGGACCACGTGATCAGGGCTCCGGGGCGTGCGTGGCCTGCCGCTCGTGCTGCCGGCCGAGGGGCGGCCCGGTTCTTTCTTCGTCCGGCTGTCGGTGCGGGGGTCTTCCGGGCCGGGCGCCGAGTCATGAGTGTGAGGAGAGCGGAGAGCGGACCCCGCGGCCCCGTCGGGACCCGAGCATCCCGCCGCCGGATCCATCGGTCCCGGTCCGGCCACCTGCGAAAATCGCTGTCCGATGATCGGAGCGCGGTGGTAGAAATCCGGCGTGCAAAAGACTCTTGAGCTCTCCGGCCTGCTGCGACTGATCGACGAGCGGTCGGCCGCCTTCCGCGCCGCGGTCGCCGCCGCGCCCGGTCTCGACGTGCGGGTGCCGACCTGCCCCGAGTGGACGCTGTTCGATCTGGTCGAGCACCTGGGCGGAGGAGACCGTTTCTGGGCCGCTGTCGTCGGCGCCGGGCCCGCCGGCGCTCCCCCGGCCGAGGCCACCGCCGCGCGCGCCGCCCTGGAGGCGCCGAAGGAGCGCGAGGCCCTGCTGGACTGGCTGGCCGCATCGACGGAGCTGCTGCTGGACGCCCTGCGCGAGGCGGGCCCGGAGAGCGGTTGCTGGGCGTGGTGGAGCCCGTCGCAGTCGCCGCACAGCGCCGGCGGGGTGGCCCGGCACCGGGTCCAGGAGACCGCCGTGCACACCTACGACGCCCAGCTCGCCATCGGCGCACCGGATCCGCTGCCGGCCGAGGTCGCGCTCGACGGCGTCGAGGAGTTCCTGTTCACCTGCTGCGCGACGCCGAGCGCCTGGCCGCACGAGCCCACCGCCTTCGACTTCCACGCCGCCGAGGGCCGCTCCTGGCGCCTCACCGTCGATGCCGACGGCGCGCGCACCACCAGCATCCCCGCGCCCGGCAGCACCGCCGGCCAGGACCCCGGCCCGGCCGGCGCCGCCGTCCACGGTACGGCCGCCGAGCTGGTCCTCTTCAATTACGACCGCATCCCGCTCGGCTCCCTGCGCGTCGACGGGGACGCCGAACTGTTCGGCCTGCTCCGCGTCTGGGAGCCGGAGGAGTAGGACGCGGCGGAGCCGGCCGCCCCGCCGCCCCGGTCGCTTCGCCGCGGCGGCGACCCGCACGAAGCGGGCGCGTCGGGCGCGGTGCTTCCGGCGGGAGCCCGGGATCAGCGGCGGTCGCGCTGCCCGGGAACACGACCGCCGCCACCGCCAGGACCGGCCGGCCCGCCCAGGGCCGGCCGTGCGAGCACGAAGGTCGTCACGTGCCTGGGGCCCTCCCGGCGGACGGGCGCCCCGGCGTGCTGGGGCAGGCCCGACACGATGCCGCCCGGCACCGGCAGGGCCCCGGCCACCAGCTCACCGGCCATCGGGTACCGCACTTCGAGGAGCGCCGTACCGATGACCGGGAGACGGCCGGCACCTCACCCGCGCCGGCCCGGTCCGCGTCCCCCGGGGCGGGGCCGTGCGGCACCGGCCGCCCGGCGCGTTGGCCGACCAGGACGTACGGCACGGTGTCGACGACCGGTGTGACCGGGAAGGGGCAGCGGCCCTTGTCGGTGCGTATCCGCGGCAGGGCCGACCGCGGATGGAGGCGACCGTCCCGGTACGGGCCGCGGCGGCCCCGATCCCGTCCCCAGCACCGGCACCGGTGGCGAGGGGATGTGCGCTCCGGCCGGTTTCCCCGCGGCCGGGATTCCTCCGTCCGTGATCACCGGGTTCTTGCGTCCGTCTTCGGTGCGGCGCACCGTCGGGGGCCTTGTTTTTCGTGCGGCGCGACCAGTCGGAGCCGGTGCGGCGCTGCCTACTGTTCCTTCACTCGGCGGCGGAGCGCCGCTCCTTGGGAGGTGGACCATGGCCGGCACCGCAGGCGCGGGGAGAAGGAACGGAAGGGCCCGCGGGGCCCGGACGGCGGCATCGGTGGTCACGGTGCTCGGTCTGGTCGGCGCCGTGTCCGCGTGCGGCGGCGCGTCCGTCGGCGGTGGTGGCGGGTCGGCGGTCACGGTGGCCGTCGCCGCTGACCCCGGCAGCCTCAGCCCCACCACGGCACTGGCCAGCACCGCGCTGGCGATGAACTCCTTCGCGTACGACACGCTCGTGCATCTGGACGCCGGGGGTTCGCCGGTGCCGGGGGTGGCCGAGAAGTGGTCCGCGACGACCACCTCGGCGACGTTCACCATCCGCCCCGGGGTCACCTGTGAGGACGGTTCGGCGCTCACCGCCGGGGACGTGGCCGCCGAGTACAACCACATCGCCGACCCGGGGAACCGGTCGCCGATGCTCGGCCTCTCCGTTCCCGTCACCGCTGTGGCCAGGGCGGACGAGGCGGCCCGGACGGTGACCGTCACCACCACGAAGCCCGCCCCGTTCATCGTGCAGATGGCCCGGATGCTGCCGCTGGTGTGCGAGGAGAGCCTGGCGAAGCCGGCCGCACTGGCCAGGGCCACCAACGCGAGCGGCCCCTACCGGCTTGCCGAGGCGGTGCCGGGTGACCACTACACCTACGTCAAGCGGGACGGATACGGCTGGGGGCCCGGCGGGTCCACCGGGGCGGGTCTGCCCGGCAAGGTCGTGGTCAAGGTGGTGTCCAACGAGTCGACGGCCGCCAATCTCCTGATGGCCGGTCAGATCAATGTCGCCCTTGTCAACGGTGCCGACCAGGACCGGCTGGACGCCGCCGGGGTGAGGTACCGGAGCCTGGAGTCGCTGTTCGGGCAGCTGCTGTTCAACCAGGCGGCCGGCCGGCCGACCGCCGATCCCGCGGTGCGCAGGGCCCTGGTCTCCGTGCTGGACCTGAAGCAGCTGGGCAGCGTCGCCACCGGCGGGAAGGGCAGAGCACCGACCCGTACGGGCGAGATCGCCCCCACCCCCTGCACCGGCGACACGGTCGGCGGCAACCTCCCCGCCCACGATCCGGCGAAGGCGGCCGCCGTGCTCACCGCGGCCGGCTGGACGAAGAGCGGCGGCACCTGGACCAGGGACGGCAGGGCGCTCACCGTCGGGCTCGGCTACGCGGCCAACCTGGGTCCGCAGGTCGCCTCGGCGGTCGAGCTGGCCGTCCAGCAGTGGACGTCCTTCGGTGTGCGGGCGACGGCGGAGCCCACCGGGTCCGGCAGCATCGTCGGCGTCCTCGGCGGCGGCGACTGGGACATCGCCTGGGCGCCCATCGGGGTCACGCTTCCCGACCAGCTCGTCCAGTTCTACGACGGTCCGCCACCACCGAAGGGCAACAACTTCGGTTCCGTCGCCAACCCCGACTACCGCCGACTCACCGCCGAGGCGGCCGCCAGGCCCGGCGCCGCGGGCTGCGCCCTGTGGGACGCGGCCGAGGCCGCCCTGGTCGAGCGTGTCGACGTCGCGCCGTTCGTCAGCAAGGCCAGCCGGTACTACGCGAAGGGCGTCACCTTCGAGGTGGACGGCAGCGGCATCGTCCCGAGCACCCTGCGCCGGAGCGCCGGCTGATGGCGGCGATCGCCCCGAACTCCCTGGCCGCGCGGGTCCGCAGCCCCTGGACCGGATTCGTCCTGCGCCGCACCTGGCGGCTGCTGGTCTCACTCGCCGCGCTGGTCACGGCCGCGTTCGCGATGATCCACCTGATCCCGGGCGACCCGGTCCGGGCGGCTCTCGGCACCACCGCCGACCCGGGCCTGGTCCAGGCCCGCAGGGAGTCGCTGGGCCTGGACCAGCCGTTGCTGAAGCAGTACGGCGACTTCGTCGGCGATCTCCTCCGGGGGCGGCTGGGCGATTCGATCGGCGCCCAGGTGCCGGTGTCCGAGATCATCTCCGGCCGGCTCCCGGCCACCTTGCAGATCGCCGTCCTCGCGTTCGTGCTGATCCTGCTGATCGCCGTGCCCGTCGGCATGACCGCCGCGGTGCTGACCAAGGACGGCCGCAGACGGCGCGGTGAACTCGCCTTCACGGGGGTCACCGGACTCCTGGGCGCGGTGCCGGAGTTCCTGCTGGCGGTGGGCCTGATCGCGGCGTTCGCGGTGGCCTGGCCGCTCTTCCCGGTCGCCTCCCGGGCCGGTGCGGACTCCTACGTACTGCCGGTGCTGGCCCTGACACTCGTACCGGCGGCCTCGCTGTCGCGCATCGTCCGCGTGGAGACGCTGCGGGTGCTCGGCGAGGACTACATGCGGACCGCGCGGGCGAAGCGGCTCCCGGCCCGGCTGCGCTATCTGCGGCACGCGCTGCCCAACCTGCTGACCTCCTCGCTCACTCTGGGCGGTCTGCTCCTCAGCTCGCTGCTCGCCGGCACCGTGCTGGTCGAGAACGTCTTCGCCTGGCCCGGCCTCGGCACCACGATCGTCCAGGCGATCACCGAGAAGGACTATCCGCTGGTCCAGGGCGTGGTGCTGGTCTACGGGGCGGCCGCGCTGCTGATCACTTTCGTCGTCGACGTGGCCGTGGCCGCCGCCGACCCCCAGTCCACCGTCCGCGGGAGTTGACGATGCCTCATCACGACCATGACAGCTCGCTGCGGCACCGGCTCGGGCGCACCCTGCGGACACCGGTCGGTGTCACCGCGCTCATCGCCTGCCTGCTGGTCGCGTCGGTCGCCGTTCTCGGTCCCGTGCTGCTCGGAGACCGGGCGGCGCGGATCGACACGGACGCGATCAACCAGGGCAGCAGCGCCGCCCATCTGCTGGGTACGGACCAGCTGGGCCGGGACATCGCCGCCCGCGTGGTGGTGGCGACCCGGCTGACCCTTCGGCTGACCCTGCTGGCCGCGGTGATCGGCGTCGGCGGCGGGCTGCTGCTCGGCGTCGCCCCGGCGGTCGTGGGCCGGCGCGCGGGCCGGCTGATCACCGCGGTCGTCGGGGTGCTGGTGGCCTTTCCGGGCCTGCTGTTCCTGCTGTTCCTCGCCACGGTCTTCGGGGTGGGCACCACCGGGGCGGTGTTCGCCGTGGGGCTGGCCATGGTCCCGCCGATGGCGCGGCTGGTGCAGAACCTGACGGCGTCGGTCGCGGGCTCCGACTATGTGGCGGCGGCCCGGATCCTCGGCGTGGGCCGGTTCAGGATGGTGGTGCGTCATCTGCTGCCCAACATCGCCGAGCCGTCGGTGCTGTTCGCCGCCCAGGCGACCGGCGGCGTCCTGGTCGCCTTCTCGGGCCTCTCCTTCCTCGGGCTCGGCGTGCAGCCGCCGCAGTACGACTGGGGGCGGCTGCTCAACGAGCAGCTGAACCGCGTCTTCGTGAACCCGGCGGCCGCCCTGGCGCCCGGCGCGGCCGTCGTGCTGACGGGGCTGATGTTCGGCCTGGTGGGCGAGGTGTTCGCACAGGCCGGTGGCCGGCGGGCGCCGCGGGCGGAGGAACCGGTACCGCCGTCGCTTCCGCCGGCTGCCGGGGAAGCGGCCGCCGGCGGCGACGGCGGGGTCCTGGTCCGGGCGCGCGATCTGCGGGTGACGTTCCCCGGCGGGCGGCAGGCCGTACGCGGGGTGTCGCTGGACATCGGCGCGGGCGAGGCCGTCGGCCTGGTCGGTGAGTCGGGGTCCGGCAAGAGCCTGAGCGCGCTGGCGCTCGCGGACCTGGTTCCCCACCCGGGCCGGGTCTCGGCCGGCACCCTCCGCTTCGACGGCGACGACCTGCGGGCGGACCCGCGGCTCGGCACCGAACTCGCCATGGTCTTCCAGGACCCGATGGCTTCGCTGAACCCCGCCCTCCGGGTGGGCCGCCAGCTCGCCGAGGTGGCCGAGGTGCACCTGGGTGCGAGCCGCGCCCGGGCCGCGGCACGCGCCGTCGAGCGGCTCGGCGCCGTCCGTATCACCGCACCGGAGCGCCGCGCCCGGCAGCGGCCGCACGAGTACTCCGGCGGGATGCGGCAGCGGGCCGTCATCGCGATGGGGCTGATGGGAAAGCCGAAGCTGATCATCGCCGACGAGCCCACCACGGCGCTCGACACGGTGGTCCAGCGACAGGTCCTCGGCCTGCTCGCCGAGGTCCGCGAGGAGTCCGGCGCCGCGCTGCTGCTGATCTCCCACGACCTCGCGGTCGTCGCCCAGGTCTGTGAACGGGTCCTGGTGATGTACGCGGGTCTGATCGTGGAGGACCTTCCGGTCGCCGAACTGCTCGGCGGCGGTGCCGCCCACCCGTACACCCGGGCACTGGTCGGGGCGGCCCTGACCATGACCACCGACCCCGGCAGGGAACTGGCGACCATCCCCGGCCGGCCGCCGGAGCCCGGGGAGACCGGTACGGGGTGCGCGTTCGCCCCGCGCTGCGAACGCGCCCGGGAGCGCTGCCACGACGACACCCCCGGGCTGACGGACCTCGGGGCGGGGCGGCAGGTCGCCTGCTGGTACCCGGCCGGGCCGGCCGCGGCCATCTCACACACGGCGGAGGCGACGTCATGAGCTCACTCGAACTGCGCGGGATCACGGTCCGCTACGGCCGCTTCACCGCCGTCGAGGACGTCGGCCTGCTGGTGCCGGAAGGCACGGTGACCGGGCTGGTGGGCGGGTCCGGGTCGGGGAAGTCGACCCTCGCCAGGGCTGTCGTGGGGCTGGCCCCGGTGCGGTCGGGGCGCGTGCTGGTCGACGGGAGCGACGTCACGCGCCGGCGCGGGCGCAGCCCTGTGCAGCTGGTGTTCCAGAACCCGTACGCCTCGCTCGACCCCCGCATGACGGTCGGTGCTTCGGTGGCCGAGGCGCTGTCGGGCGGGGCGGCCGGGCGCCGCTCTCCTGTCCGCGAGCGCCGCGCGGCACGCGACGCCGAGGTGGGGCGCTGCCTGGAGCTCGTCGGCCTCGATCCCTCCCGTGCCGTGCTCACCCCGGACGCCCTCTCCGGCGGTCAGCGCCAACGGGTGGCGCTGGCCAGGGCCCTGGCCGCCCGGCCCGCCGTGCTGATCGCGGACGAGATCACCTCGGCCCTGGACGTCTCCGTCCAGGGTGCGGTGCTCAATCTGCTGCGCCGCCTCCAGCGCGAACTGGGCTTCGCGATGCTCTTCGTCTCCCACGACCTCGCGGTCGTCCGCCACCTCTGCGACCGGGTCGCCGTGATGGACGGCGGGCGCCTCGTCGAATGCGGCCCGGCCGAACGGGTGCTGGCGCACCCGGAGCATCCGGTGACCCGCGAACTCATCTCCTGCGTACCCGGACTCGCCCTCGCCGAGGAGGCGTCATGACCCGACCGCTGACGATCGATGACCTGTACCGGTTCGAGATCCCCGGTGATCCCGCGCTGTCCCCCGACGGGGAACGTGTCGCGTACACCCTGACCACGCAGGATGCCGGGAACGACCGGGTGGTCCGCTCGATCTGGGAGGTGGGCGGCGGGGGCGGCCCGGCCCGGCGCCTCACCCGCGGCCCGGCGGACACCGCGCCGCGCTGGTCCCCGGACGGGGCGCGGCTGGCGTTCCTGCGCGCGGGTCAGCTCCATCTGCTGTCCGCCGGCGGGGAGGAGGCCGTGCCGCTCACCACTCCGGCCGGCTGTCCGGCCGGGGCGGGTGTCCCGGTCTGGAGCCCGGACGGGTCGCGCATCGCCTTCGCCGCTCCCGAGGCGTATCGCGCGGACAGCGCACCGGTGGTCATCGGTGCGCTGGGCTGGAAGGCGGACGGGGCGGGCCTGACCGGGTCGGTCCGGACCCAGCTGTTCGTGGTGGAGGTGGCGTCGGGTGAGGTCGTACAGCTCACGCACGGCGACCGGCACGTCGGCCTGCCGAGCTGGTCGCCCGACGGCACCCGTCTCGCCTACCCGGCGCAGACCACGCCGGACTCGGCCGTTTTCGGTCCCTCGGCCGCCCATGTCGTCGGGGTCGGGGAGAACGCGTGCGAGCCCTTCCGGGTCGGGCCCGCCGATGGTCTGGCCGGTCCGGTGGGCTGGTTTCCCGACGGGTCCGCGCTGCTCGTCGTCGGCCGTGTCTCGTTCGGCGTCGGTCACCAGGAGCTGCTGCGCCAGCCGCTGGACGGCTCCGCGCCGGTGTCGCTCAGCGCCGCGCTGGACCGCAACGTCATGGGCGGCGGTCCCGGATACCCGGGCGCGCTCCCGCAGTTCCACGGCGACGACATCGTCTTCTGCGCCCGCGACCGGGGCGCGACGCGGCTGTACCGGGTGGGTGCGGACGGGATCAGTGCCTCTCCGCTGCCCGCCGGCACCGGGGTCAGCGGCTGCTCGGTCGTGAGCGGGGCGGGGCGGGCGGCGGTCGTGGTCTGCGACGCGGAGCGGTTCGCCGAGGTCGTGCTGCTGGACCTGGACGCCTGGGACGACGGGGCGCCGGGGCGGCCCGGGTGGCTCACCGGCCACATGGCCCGGTCGCTTCCGGGGGTCGCCCTCCACCCGGTCACCGAACGCGAGTTCCGCATCGCGGACGGCACGGTCGTGCACGGCATGATCACCTGCGCAGCCGGCACTCCCCCGGGCGGTCCGCTCCTGGTCGATGTGCACGGCGGTCCGCACAACGCCTGGGCCCCGCACTCCGACCCGGTCCATCTCTACCACCAGGAACTGGCCTCGCGGGGCTGGAGGATCCTCACGCTCAACGTCCGTGCCAGCGACGGCTACGGCGAGGCGCACTACACCGCCGCCGTGGGCGCCTGGGGCGAGACGGACGAGCAGGACGTCCTGCAGCCGGTCGCCGCCCTGGTCGAGGAGGGGCTCGCCGACCCGGACCGGATCGCCCTCACCGGCTACAGCTACGGCGGCTATCTGAGCTGCTGGCTGTCCACCCGCACCGATCTGTTCGCCGCCGTCGTCCCGGGCGGGGTCCTGGTCGATCTGAGGAGCATGGCCGGCACCTCCGAGGAGGGCCATCTGATCGCCGAGCACGAGATCGGCGATCCGGCGCGGGTGGCGGAGCTCTCGCCGCTCGGCCGTGCCGACGCCGTGTGCGCCCCCACCCTGATCCTGCACGGCGGTGCGGACGCCACCTGCCCGGTCGGCCAGGCCGAGCAGTGGTTCCACGCGCTGCGCACCAGGCACGTACGGGCCCAGCTGGTCGTTTACCCCGGCAGCTCCCATCTCTTCCTCCTGGACGGCCGGCCCTCGCACCGGGAGGACTACTCCCGAAGGCTCGTCGACTGGGTCACCACGCACACCAACCGCTGAACGAAACGGAAATCGGAGCACGGCATGACCGAAACCACCGAGCTGTCGGACCGCTGGACCGCCCGGCTCACCGAACTCGCCGCCCGCCACCGCGTACCCGGTGCCGGCCTCGCGGTCCTGCACCGGGGCGAGATCGTCGCCGAGACCGCCGTCGGTCTCGCCAACACCGAGGCCGGGATCGGGGCGAGTACCGACACCCTCTTCCAGATCGGCTCGATCTCCAAGGTCTGGACGGCCACGGTGGCCATGGCCCTGGTCGACGAGGGCGTACTCGGCCTGGACACCCCCGTCGTCTCCGTGCTCCCCGAACTACGCCTGGCCAATGAGGAGTTGACCAAGGGTCTGACTCTCCGGCACCTGCTGACCCACACCAGTGGCATCGACGGCGATCTCTTCACCGACACCGGGCGGGGCGACGACTGCCTGGAGAAGTACGTCGCGCTGCTGGGCGGCACCGCCCCCAACCACCCGCTGGGCGCCACCATGTCGTACTGCAACGCGGGCTTCACCCTGCTCGGCCGGGTGCTGGAGGTCGTCACCGGCGTCCAGTGGGACGAGCTGATGCGCGAGCGCCTGTACCGGCCGCTCGGCCTGACGCACACCGCGACCCTGCCGGAGGAGGTGCTGCGTTTCCGCGCCGCCATCGGGCACCTGGGCAGCCCGCCCGCGCAGACACCCATGTGGGGGCTGATGCGCTCGGCCGGGCCGGCCGGGCTGATCTGCTCCACACCGCGCGAGGTGCTGGAGTTCGCCCGGCTGCACCTCGCCGAGGGGGTCACCGCGGACGGCACCAGGATCCTCTCCGAGGGGTCCGTCGCCGCCATGCAGACCCCGCAGGTCGAGCTGCCCGACCCGTACGTCCTGGGCAATGCCTGGGGGCTCGGCTGGTTCCTGGACACCTGGGACGGGCAGCGGGTGTACGGGCACGACGGCGGCACGATCGGGCAGAACGCCTACCTGCGGGTCCTGCCCGGGTCCGATCTGGCGATCTGCCTGCTCACCAACGGCGGCGACACCTCCGCCCTGTACCGGGACGTGTTCGGGGAGATCGTCCGGGAGCTGGCCGGGGTGACGATGCGCGCCGGCATCGAACCCGCGGCCGGACCGGTGGCGGTGGACCCGGCCGACCACGTCGGCGTGTACCAGCGGCTCTCCAGCCGGGTGGAGATCGTGGAACGGGACGGCGGTCTGGTGATGCTGGACCGGATCACCGGCCCCCTGGCCGCACTGGCTCCCGAGACGGAGTCGGAGTACGAGCTGCACCCCGTCGAGCCGGGAGTGTTCGTCGTGCGGCGGCCGGGGTTCGACCGCTGGGTCCCGGTCGTGTTCTACACGCTCGACGACGGCACCCCGTACCTCCACCACGGTGGCCGGGCCACCCCCAAGGTGGGCTGACATGACCGCGATCACCACGGCCCTGGAGGCCGGGCTGCCGGGGCTGCTGGCCGACATCGGGGAGCTGGTCCGCGCCGAGTCGCCCAGCGAGGACCTGGCCGCGGTCGCCGGCTGCGCCCGGGTCGTCGCCGGGATCGGCACCCGGCTGACCGGTGCGGCGCCCGAGTGGGTGGACGGCTCGGGGCGGCCCGCCCTGCGCTGGCGCTTCGGCTCCGGCGACCGGGTGCTGCTGCTCGGCCACTTCGACACGGTGTGGCCGGTGGGTTCCCTGGCCCGGCACCCCTTCGAGGTGGCCGGCGGGCGGCTCACCGGACCCGGCTGCTTCGACATGAAAGCCGGTGTGGTGCAGCTGTTCCACGCCCTTTCGGTGCTGGACGACCTGGACGGGGTCTCGGTGCTGCTGACCGGCGACGAGGAGATCGGCGCCCCGTCCTCGCGCACCCTCATCGAGGACGAGGCCCGGCGGACCGGTGCCGTGCTCGTCCTGGAGGCGAGCGAGGACGGCGCGCTGAAGACCGCGCGGAAGGGGATGTCCGGCTACGAACTGACCGTCGCCGGGCGTGCCGCGCACGCCGGTCTGGAACCTCACAAGGGCGTCAACACCACCGTCGAACTCGCCCACCAGGTCCTCGCGTTGTCCGCCCTCGCCGACCCGGCGGCCGGCACCACCGTGACACCGACCGTGGCCTCTTCCGGCACCACCCGCAACACGGTGCCGGCCACGGCCCGGCTGATGGTCGACGTACGCGTGGCCACGGCCACCGAACAGGGCCGGGTGGACCGCGCCGTGCACGCTCTCCCACCGGTCCTGGACGGTGCCTCGCTCACCTTCTCGGGCGGCCCGGACCGGCCGCCGCTGCCGGCGAGCGCGTCGGCCGGGCTGTTCGAACTCGCCCGGGGCCACTACGCGGAGCTGGGCTTCGGCCCGCTGCGCGGCGTGGCGGTCGGCGGTGCCTCCGACGGCAACCTCACCGCCGGAGTGGGCGCCCCCACGCTCGACGGCCTGGGCGCCGTGGGCGGCGGGGCGCACGCGGACGACGAGCACGTGGTCGTCGCGGAACTGCCCCGCCGCGCGGCACTCGTGGCCGGCCTGGTGGCCTCGCTGCTGCGCGGGGCGCCGGCCGCCCCCGGCCGGGTGACGCCGTGAACGGTGCGCGGACGGACACCGCGACGGCCGCCGCGGAGCTGGCCGCACGGCGGGCGGGCGTCACCATCCGGGAGCTGCACGGGCTGGACGAGATGCACGAGGCGTGCCGGGTACTGGACCGGATCTGGCGGCCCGATCCCGAAAGGCCGCTGATCACCCCGGAGCTGCTGCGGGTCTTCGCGCACTGTGGCAGCTATGTCGCCGGGGTCTTCCAAGGCGACCGGATGGCCGGATTCTGCCTGGGTTTCCTGGCCAGTGCCGGGCTGCACTCGCACATCGCCGGGGTGGACGGCGGCATCCGGGGCCGCAACGTGGGCTTCGCGGTCAAACAGCACCAGCGGGCCTGGGCCCTGGAGCGCTCCATCTCCACCGTCACCTGGACCTTCGACCCGCTGATCAGCCGCAACGCCTACTTCAACCTGGCCAAGCTGGGCGCGGAACCGAGCGAGTACCTGGCCGACTTCTACGGGGTCATGCGGGACGAGGTCAACGCCGGGGCCGAGACGGACCGGCTCATGGTGCGCTGGGAGCTGGCCGGCGAGCACGCCGTCGCATCCGCCGCGGGCAGGCCCCGCGTCGTCAGCGCCGACGGGGCGGGAGCCCGCACGGTGGTGGCACTGGACGCCGCGCCCGGCGGCCGCCCGGTCGTCGGGCGGCAGGACGGCGACACCGTCCTGGTCAAGATCCCCGCCGAGGCGGAGGAACTGCGCCGGACCGACCCGTCCCTGGCCCGCGAGTGGCGGTACGCGCTGCGCGAGGTGCTCGGCGGGCTGATGGCCGAGGGACACACCGTCACCGGATTCACCCGGGACGGCTGGTACGTGATCGACAGACGTCAGGAGAATCAGGCATGAAGCTCGCAGGGGTGGAACTGCGCCGGATCGCGATGCCGCTGGTCGCGCCCTTCCGGACCTCGTTCGCCACGATGACCACCCGGGAGATCCTGCTGGTCAGGGTCGAGACCGAGGACCACGAGGGCTACGGCGAATGCGTCACCATGGCCGATCCGCTGTACTCCTCGGAGTACACGGCGGGCGCCGCGGACGTGCTGCGCCGCTATTTCGTGCCCGCCCTCGCCGCCCTGCCGGCGCTCGACCCGTGGGCGGTCGCCCCGGCGCTGGCCGCGTTCAAGGGCCACCGGATGGCGAAGGCCGCGCTGGAGACGGCGGTCCTCGACGCCTGGCTGCGCTCCCACGGCCTGTCGATGGGCCAGTGGCTGGGGGCGACGGCCGAACGGGTGCCGGCCGGGGTGTCGGTCGGCATCATGGACTCGGTCCCGGCCCTGCTCGACGCCGTCGACGGCTATCTCGCCGAGGGGTATCTGCGGATCAAGCTGAAGATCGAACCCGGCTGGGACCTGGCACCCGTGCGCGCGGTCCGGGAGCGCTTCGGCGACGATGTGCAGCTCCAGGTGGACGCCAACACCGCGTACACCCTCGCCGACGCCGACCGGCTCGCCCGGCTCGACCCGTACGGGCTGCTGCTGATCGAGCAGCCCCTGGACGAGGAGGACGTCCGGGGCCATGCGGAACTCGCCCGCCGGGTCCGCACCCCGATCTGCCTGGACGAGTCCATCGTGTCCGCCCGTTCGGCGGCCGACGCCATCGCGATGGGCGCCTGCTCGGTGATCAACATCAAGCCGGGGCGGGTCGGCGGCTATCTGGAGGCCCGGCGGATCCACGACGTGTGCGCCGCCAACGGCGTTCCCGTCTGGTGCGGGGGGATGCTGGAGACCGGTCTCGGCCGTGCCGCCAACGTGGCCCTCGCCGCGCTGCCCGGCTTCACCCTGCCCGGTGACACGTCCGCCTCCGACCGGTACTACCGGACCGACATCACCGAGCCGTTCACGCTGCGCGACGGCTGTCTGGACGTGCCCCGCGGGCCCGGCATCGGGATCTCCCCGGTCCCCGGGCGACTGGCCGAGGTGACCGAATCGACGGAATGGATCGGCCGATGACGGGCACCGGCCCCGGGCCGTCCGCCCCCGTCGCGGGCGGTCCCCGACCGACTGCCGCGTGCTGATGGCGGAACAGTCACGGGCCGTCCTGGGCCGGATCCTCAGCGATCTCGGGTCGACGCTGATCGAGGTGGTGGCCGGGGAGGCCGACCCGGCCCGCACCGTCACCGGGGTGCTGATCCAGGACCCCCTGGACGAACCGGCGAGGCTGCCCGGCGCGGTGGTGCTCGGTGTCGGTGTGTACGGCGCCGGGCCGGTCGCCGCCCTGGTCGACACGGCCGCCGGGCTCGGCGCGGCGGCCGTGGTGGTCCGCTCCCCGGTGCAGGTGGACGGACCCGTGTCCGAGGCGGCGGCCCGCACCGGCGTGACCGTGCTGGGTCTGACCCCCGGGGCGTCCTGGGCGCAGGTGGCCGCGCTGCTGCGGTCGCTGCTCGCGGTCGACGAACTGGGCACGGTGGGCGGTCCGGACGAGGCCGACGGTGCCGAGCCGCTCGCCGGTGACCTGTTCGCCCTGGCCAACGCGACGGCCGGGCTGCTGGACGGCCCGGTCACCGTGGAGGACCGCGGCGGCCGGGTGCTGGCCTTCTCCAGCCGGCAGGACGAGGCCGACCGGGACCGGATCGCGACCGTACTGGACCGTCAGGTGCCCGCCGAGAAGCTGCGCGCGCTGGAGGAACTCGGCGCCTTCCAGGCCCTGTACCGCAGGGAGGAACCCGTCTATGTGGACGGCATCGCGGACAAGCCCCGGGTCGCGATCGCCGTCCGCGCGGGCGGCGAGATCCTCGGCTCGATCTGGGTCGTGGTCGACGGACCGCTGAACGCGGACCGGACCCAGGCCCTCCATGAGGCGGCGAAGGTGGCCGCCCTGCATCTGCTGCGCCGCCGCTCCGGTGCGGACGCCGAACGCCGGCTGCGCGCCGATCTGCTCGCCACCGTCCTGGAGGGCGGCACGCACGCGCCGCAGGCCGCCGTCCGCCTCGGCCTTTCCGCGCAGCCCGCCTGCGTGCTGGCGCTCGCGGTGACCGGCGAGCAGTACGAACCCGACCGGGTGGCCGCGGGCCACCGCGCCGCCGAGGCGCTCGCCCTCCACCTGGCCGCGATCCACCCCCGCACCGCCGCGGCCGCCCTCGGCCAGGTCACCTACGCGGTCCTGCCCACCAGTTCGGACGAGCAGGCGCTGCGGGTCGCCGAGGCGTTCCTCGGCCGGATCGGCGGCCGGGTGCCCGCCGTCATCGGGGTCGGCCGGCTGGCCGCCCGCCCGGTGGAGCTGCGCCGCTCGCGTGCCGACGCGGACCGTGCGCTGCGGGTCCTCGGCTCCGGCCGCACCCGGCGCAGGGCCGCCCGGCTGTCGGACGTCTACGCCGCCTCGCTGCTGGAGGAGCTGACGGACCGGATGGCCGCCGAGGACGATCTGCCGGACGGTCCCGTCATACGGCTGCTCGCCTACGACGCCGAGCACGGCACGGCCCTCACCGGGACCCTGGACGCCTGGCTGAGCACCTTCGGCGACGTGGCCGCCGCCGCTGCCGCCGTGCACGTCCATCCCAACACCTTCCGCTACCGCCTCAAGCGGCTGGCCTCGGTCGCGGACATCGATCTCGGCGACCCGGAGGCGAGGTTCGAAGCGATGCTGCAGCTGCGGCTGAGACCGCCGCGTTCCTGAGGCGGGCCGGTCCGTCTCCGTGGCCCCTGCCGCGAAGACCCCGCGGGAACCGTTTGGCGGACGGGGGCCGGCCCCTGCTAGGTTTCCGGAGGCCGTGCGAGAGACCGAGGAGGTGGTACCCGTGAACACAGTATCGACATGGGTGCTCTCCTTCGGGGTCACGGTCGGGCGATAAACGGGTCGTCCGGGAGCGCCGTTCCAGTGCACTCCCGAAAGGCACGACCATGCATTTCACTTCCCGGCAACGTCTCGACGACGGTGTCCTCGAACGGGAATTCTCCTTCGACGGGATTCCCGGCATCCTGTGGACGCCCGAAACCGCTTCCGCTTCCGCGCCCGTGCCGCTGATCCTGCTCGGCCACCCCACGCTCGGGCTGCGCAGGATGTACCCCCGGCTGCTGGACCGGGCCCGGCACTGCGCGGCGGAGGGTTTCGCCACGGCCACCATCGAGCTCCCCGGATGCGGCGACCGGCCAGGCCTGCCCGCCCTCGACCGGGCCCGCGCCGACCTGCGCCGGGCGATGCGGGCCGGCGAGCCGGTCGGCGACGGGATCGTCGACTCCCTCGTTCTCCCGCTGGTCGACAGGGCGGTCCCGGAGTGGCAGGCCGCGCTGGACGCCTTCCTGTCGCTTCCTGAGATCGGCGGTCCGGTCGGGTACTCGGGCGGTGTGATCTCCATCGGCATCCGGCTGGCGGTGGTCGAGCCGCGCATCGTCGCCGCCGGTCTGTTCGCGGGGAGTCTCGTGCCTCGCGTCATGTTCGAGGAGGCCCGGCAGGTCACTGTTCCGCTGCATGTCCTGCTGCAGTGGGACGACGAGGGCAACGACCGGCAGGCGGCCCTGGACCTGTTCGACGCCTTCGGTTCCAAGGAGAAGTCCCTGCACGCCAATATGGGCGGTCACACCGGCGTCCCGCAGTTCGCGGGGGATGTGGCGGCCCGGTTCTTCGCACGGCACCTGAAGCCGGGCCGGGCCGCCGGGCCGGCGGCGGGCGGCAGTTGATGCCGGTGGCGTACCGCTCGTCGGCGGCGGGTCCCGGCTCTCCGTGACCGTTTGCGCCGCGGCCCCTGCCGGATTCCCGGCAGGGGCCCGTGCCGCCGCGTGCCCGACGGCCGAAGGGAGACGGGCGCCCGCGTACGAGGCCGCGGGTCAGCCGTGCGCGGGGCGCTGATCCGGTACCGGCGGGTTCCCGTCGCCGAGGGGCCATGCCTCGATGTCGCGGTAGTGGATCGGGCCCCGGCTGCGGCCGGCGTTGCTCCCTACCAGGTGCAGACGTTCGGTGTGCCATGGACGACCGGTGAATCCGGCGAGACTTTCGGCGATCTCTCCCGCCGAGGACCGGTCTCCCCGGCGGGCACGGGCCAGTGTCAGGTGGGGCCGCAGGGGCCGTTCCTCGAAGGCGACACCACAGTTCCTGACGGCGGTGCGCACCTCGGCGGCGAGGGTGTGCAGTCCGTCCAGGTCTCCGTCGATTCCGCTCCAGAGCACCCGGTCGTCGAAGTTCCCGCTGCCGCGCAGTGCCAGGCGGAGCGGCCGGTGGGCCGCCGCGAGGCCGGCGAGGGGCGGGCGCAGCGACGGGACCGTCCCGGTGGGGAGTTCTCCGAGGAACGCCAGGGTGATGTGCCAGTCCTCGATGCGGTTCCACCGCATCTGGGGGTGGGTGTCGTAGGCGGGGCGCAGTTCCCGGGCCAGTTCCGCCTTCGCGTGGTCGGGCGGGGCGAGCGCGATGAACACGCGGACGGTCGCGGGTCGGGTCTGATCGTTCACACCGGACTTCGTACCGCACCCGGTGGCGGGTGCGGCGACCCGGGGTGTGTTCAGACCACCATGACGAGCGTGACGATCACCAGCAGGGTGACGTAGGCGATGGAGTGGGCCCGGTCCGGGACGCGGGCCGTGGCGCGGCGGGCGAGGGCGATGGTGGGCAGCGAGCCGGCGAGCAGCGCGGCGCAGGCGAGCAGGTCGATGTAGCCGAGGCGTCCGGTTTGGGCGTGCAGGGTGGGGGCGGCGAGGGTGTAGACGGTGGTGCCGACGACGGCGACGGGCAGGCTGAGCGGGTTGGCCATGGCCGTCGCCTCGGCCATCGGCAGGCCGCGGCGTCGTAGCAGGGGGACGGTCATGACGCTGCCGCCGACGCCGAGGCAGGCGGCGACGGATCCGATGCCGACGCCGCCCAGCGTTCTGGCCGGGCGGCCGAGCGGGCGTGGTCCCTGGGCTCGCGGGGTGGACAGGAAGCCCTTGCGCAGCAGGCTGTCGGCGATCGTCGCCAGCAGGTAGGCGGCGAACAGTACCCGCAGCGCGGTGTCGCTGATCCGGGTTGCCGCGAGCGATCCGGCCACCGCGCCGAGCAGTACGAATGCGGCCATCGGCCAGATGTACTCCCGGCGCAGCCGGCCCTGGCGCCACTGTGTCAGGGTCGCGAAGGCGGAGTTGACGGCCATGACCGCCGTCGATGTGGCCACCGCCACGTGCATCGCGTCCGTGCCGGGGTGTGCCGTGGTGTTCCAGAGGCCGTAGACGAGGGGGACGGTGACGAAGCCGCCGCCGAATCCGAAGAGCACCGTGGTGATCCCGGTCAGGCAGCCGAACAGGAGAAGCAGGAGGTATGGGGTCTGCACTGCTGCGACGCTACGGACCCGGCGGTGTGGCGGGCAATCGAAGGGTCGCCATGTTCTTTCGCCGATCCGACAGCGGGGCCGGGTCCTAGTCTGGGGGTGTGCGCAATGTCCGTATCGACGAGGTCGATGCCTTCGACCGTGCCGTGCTGGCCATCGGCACCGATTACCCGCCCGGCCATCTGCTGCCGTACCACGAGCACCGCCGGGTCCAGGTGCTGTACGCCGCGACCGGTGTCATGGAGCTGACGACGGCGGAGGGTACGTGGACGGTGCCCCCGGATCGCGCGGTGCTGATCCCGGCCGGGACCCGGCATCAGGTCTCCATGCCGGGGGTCAGTACCCGCAGCGTGTACATCGAGCCCGCCGCCGTGCCGTGGTTCCCTGCCCGCTGCCGGGTCGTCGAGGTCTCCGCGCTGCTGCGTGAACTCCTCCTGGCGGCCGTCGACATGGAGCCGCTCTACCCGGAGCACGGCCGCGACGCGGCCCTGGTCGGCCTGCTCCTGTACGAACTGGCCGACCTCGCGCCGCTGCCCCTGGATGTCCCGTTGCCCGCCGATCCGGCGCTTCGGCGGTTGTGCGCCGCGTTCCTGCGCCGGCCCGACGTCCACGATCCGCCCGCCCGCTGGGCCGCCGTGCTGGGCGTCAGTGAACGCACTCTGGGCCGGCGGTTCCACGGCGCCACCGGGCTGAGCTTCGCGCAGTGGAGGCAACGGGCCTGCATCGTGCATTCTCTGCGGCACTTGGCCGCCGGTGCGCCGGTCACCCGGGTGGCGGCCGGTCTCGGCTACGACAGCCCGGCGGCGTTCACCACCGCCTTCCGTACCCTGCTGGGCCGCCCGCCGAGCGCCTACCGGGCCGCCGCCGGGCAGGGCGTGGGTCCGGACGGACGGGACCGGACGGGCGGCACGTCCCTCGCCGTTGGCCGGTAGGCGGCCAGGACATCGGTGCCGAAGGCGTGTGCGCGCCGGCGGGGCGCCCGTGTTCCGGGACCCGCCGTTGTTGGTCGCCCGCGGTGGCTCCGGATGCGCGAGGCGGCCACGAGGGCCCGGCCTCCGGGCGGAGCCAGGTCCCGGTCCCGTCACAAAGGCCCGGCCACGCGGCCGACGATCCCGGGGACGTGGTGCCCGAGCGGCAGGCCGGGCCTGGAAACACGGTCGCGCCGGGCCGCGGCCCGTTGCTACAAGTGGGACATGGGAATCTGGACCGACGCCTTCGTCGCACCTGCGGAGCCGGCTCTCCTGCGGCCGGAGGCGTTCGGCCGGCTCGCGGTCGAGTTGGCGCGCGAGCGTGTGGTCCGGACCCCGTGGGCGCTCCTCGCGGGGCGGCTCTGCGTCAACGCGAGCCTCAACTGGGGCAGTGTCAGCGGGCAGGCCCGCTGGGACCGGCCTCCCGTCGGTACGGTGCTGCGGACCAAGGAGTACCCGTGGGACACGCCGGACCCGGACGACGATCCCCCGCCCTGGGGTCCCTCGCACGAGGAGGCCCGGCTGCTCGCCTCCGGCGACAAGGTGCTCGACATACTGCCCGCGCTGCGGGCCGCCCCGTACGGCGACGAGGACGTCGCCGTCGTCTTCGCCCACCTGGACTTCGGCAACCGGGCGATCACCGACTACTTCCAGTACGAGGACGGACGTACGCCGCTGGCCTGCTTCGCGCTGGCGCGTCCGCAGAACCGGCCGCTGTCCGCCAACACCTGCAAAGACATGGACGGCGGGCCGGTGCTCGCGGTGCGGACCTGCGTGGTCCACACCTTCAAGCACGCGCTGGGCCACCTCGGCCTGGACGGCGGCCCGGTGCCGGCGCTCGCCTCCGTCACCTCCCGCTACTTCGGACCGGACCAGGTCTGCGGCGAGACCTGGGGCTGAGGTCGAGCGCCTGTACGGCTGTCGGCAGTGCGCCGAGTTGCTGCATCAGGGGAAACCGTCGGCGAACAGCTAGTCGAAGAGGGCGAAGTCCCCGCCGCCCTGCACCTCCTCGGTGTTGCGGCGGACGACCTCTTTGGCGGCCTCGCTCGGATTGTTCTCGCTCATGGGATTCCTTCGTGGAAGGTGCTGCTGGTCGGCTCGGCCCGCACCGGTCCGGAACGGGCGCAGGATCATCGGGATCGGGCCGCCGTCGGCGACGAGAGCGGTTTCGGTCGCATGGTTCGGCGGATGCGATCCGAGGCAGGTCACGGCGTCACCGCTCCCGGACGGCTGCTTGCCTACCGCGCCGTTGAGGGCCGCGGTGCCGGGTGGGTTCCTGTTGCGCTGCGCGGTGCCGGGAGGAGTCCCGGTCCTGCCTGCGCTCCACAGACTGTCACCGCCGGTCCGGTGTGGCCCTGGCGGCGTCGACCGCCCGGAGGGGGCGCGCGCGTGCCGAGGAGGGCGTGCATGTGCCGAGGAGGGCGCGCGCGTTCCAAGGAAACGCGAAGGGTTCGTGCTCGGGCGTTGAAGACCGTTCTCGCCGGCCGGGCACGGGCGGAACCATCAGCGGCATGAAAAGGACTCTCACTGCTGTCTCCGCCGCTCTGGTCGCCCTGGCCCTGGCCTCGCCCGCTGAGGCCGCTCCCGGGGAAACCCCCACGCGGTCGTGCTCGCTGGGCACGGTCGATCTCAAGAATCCTCCGCCCGGCTTCTCCGTCGAACCGGCCTTCGAGGCGGCGCGGCAGCTGGGGCTGCCCAACCCCGAAGCTCTCGGCCTGGGCTGCGACAGGGGGGAACGCACCGTCCCGGGCTCCGAGGTCCTGCCGTACTCGAACCGCGGACCGGTCGTACTCCGCGACCCGAAGCAGGGTTCGACTCAGGTGTACTGCGCCGACTCCGTCGCGGTCTTCGGGAAGGTTCTCCAAACCGTGCCGGTGGAGACGCTTGTGGTGATCGGAACCGGCTGCACCACGGAGGCCAACCCGATCATCGTCTAGGGACCGTCCGGGGCACGGGGCTGTTCCCGGAACGGGCGTCGACGCCCGGCCGGGTGCCCGGCCCGGCAGCCGGCCGGTGCGGAACCCGGCAGCACCGGCCGCCGTCCGCGGCGCCTGGTGGAGCAGTGCGTCGCGCCATCGCGACCGGCCCGGACTCCTGGGCGGTGGTCCGGGCCGGTTCGGCGGGCGTGGCGGGCGGCGGATCACACGCCCGCCGTGGCAAGGCCGGTGCGGTCCGCCGGGTCCGAGCCGCCCAGCGTCGGGTAGTCGGTGTAGCCGTCGGCCCCGCCCGTGTACATCAGGCCGTGATCGCGTACCTGGTTGACGGGAGCGCCGGTACGCAGCCGGTGCACGAGGTCCGGGTTGGCGAGGAAGGGGCGGCCCAGTGCGATCAGGTCGGCACCCGCGGCGAGCAGCCGTTCGGCGGCGGCCTTTCCGCCGTCCTCGGGGAGCGGGCCGCCCCATCCCAGTACCGGGTTGGCGATGAGTGTGCCGGGCCAGGCCGCGCGCAGTTCGTGGAACAGCGCCTGGTCGGGGTCGGCGAACACGATGTGCAGGTAGGCCGGGCCGATCTCGGCGAGGGCGGCCACCAGTTCGGGGTAGATGGCCTCGGTGTCGCCTTCGGCCATGGCGTTCGCGGTGACGCCGGGAGCGATGCGGACGCCGACCCGCTCGGCGCCGATCGCGTCGACGACGGCGCGGACGACCTCGACGGTGAACCGGATGCGGTTGGCGACCGGGCCGCCGTAGGCGTCGGTGCGCCGGTTGGTGTCCTGGCCGAGGAACTGGTGGAGCAGGTAGCCGTTCGCGGAGTGCACCTCGACCCCGGCGAAGCCCGCGGCCACCGCGTTCCGTGCGGCGTTCGCGAAGTCCTCGACAGTGGCACGGATCTCGTCGACCGTCATCTCCCGCGGCACCACCGGCGGACGCGAGCCGGACGGGGTGTGCATCGGGTCGGGGAACGGCACCGGGGAGGGCGCGACGGGGTGGATTCCGCTGGTCTCCGGGTGACCGATCCGGCCGCCGTGCTGGAGCTGCAGGAACATCCGCCCGCCGGCGGCGCGCACGGTGTCGGTGACCGCCCGCCAGCCCTCGACGTGCGTGTCCCGGTAGATGGCCGGGATGTTCGGGTACGTCGCGCCGACCTGGTTCGGGGTCGTGGCCTCGGCGATGATCAGCCCGGCGCCGGCCCGCTGTGCGTAGTACTCGCCCATGACCGGCAGCGGGGTGCCGTCGGCGGCGGCACGGTTGCGGGTCATGGGGGCCATGACGAGGCGGTTCGGCAGGTCGAGCGGGCCGAGCCGGGCGGGTTCGAACAGGTTGTGGGCGGTGGTGGAGGTGGAGGTGGTGGTGGAGGCCGGGCTCGCGGTCATGGCGGGGTCCTTTCGGGATCCGGGGTCTGGGGTCTGGGGTCTGGGGTCGGGCTGGGGGTGCGTGGCTTCGGGGTTCGCGTTGTGGGTCGGAACCGGCTTGGCGGAGACGGGTGTTCAGGCCGTGGGGGTCCGGCGGGCCGGGAAGCCGTGGGTGCGGGCGGCGAGGACCACGGCGAGGACGGGGACGAGCAGTACGAGCGCGCTCCAGGCGAACGCCCCCGCCCCGAACAGGCCGAACAGCAGCCCACCGAGCATTCCGCCGACGGCCATCGCCGCGTTCCAGAGGGTGACCAGTGCGGCCTGCGCGGCGTCGGCGGCGTCCCCGGCCGCGTCGCCCGCGGCGGTCTGCAGCAGGGTCGGCACGCCGCCCCAGCCCAGACCCCACAGTGCGGCCGCGGCATAGACGACGGACGCGCTGTCGGCCCACAGCGCGAGAGCGGTCGCGGCGACCGCGACGAGCAGCGTGCCGGCCACCATCAGGGTCCGCAGCCTGCGGTGGATGAGCGCGCCCACCAGCCAGATGGAGAGCAGCGAGGCGGCGCCGAAGACCAGCAGCACGGTGTCGGTGGCGTCGCCGAGGCCGAGGTCGTCGAGGAGTGTGGCGATGTAGGTGTAGAGGATGGTGTGGGCCAGGACGAACACGAGGGTGACGGCCAGCACCGGCAGTACCCCGGGCACCCGCAGCGCGGCCCGCACGGGCGTACCCGCGGAGTGTTCCCGGCCGGGCCGGTCGGGCACGAGGGCGGCGATCCAGACGAGCAGCAGCAGGGTCAGACCGGTCATGACCAGGAACGCGGTCTGCCAGTTCACGGCCTGTCCGAGGAACGTCCCGGCCGGGACGCCGAGCGAGAGCGCGAGGGGGATGCCGGTCATCGCCACCGCCACGGCCCGGCCTTCCAGGTGCCGCGGTGCCAGTCGTCGGGCGTAGCCGGCGAGCAGCGCCCACGCGAGGCCGGCGGCGATACCCGCGACGAACCGGGCCACCATGGTCAGCGTGTACGCCGACGACAGAGCGGTGACCGTGTTGGCGGCGGCGAACCCGGCCATCGAGGCGAGCAGCAGCCGCTTGCGCGGCCAGCGGGCGGTGGCGGCGGCGAGCGGGATCGCGGTGAGTGCGGTGCCGAGGGCGTAGACGGTCACGGTCTGTCCGGCCGCCGACTCGCCGACGCCCAGGTCGGAGCTCATCGCGGGCAGGAGCCCGGCGGGCAGCGTCTCGGTGAGGCTGGTGACGAAGACGGCGGTGGCCAGGGCGAGCAGTGCGGGCAGCGGGAGCCGGTCGGCGCTCGGGCCCGGGGTGTCCTGGGGCGCTGCCTCCCGGGAGGCCTCGGATGTGCCGAGTGTGCCGGGTGCCTCGGGTGTGTCGGCGTGTGTGGTGGCAGGCATGGCGAGTCGTCCTGTTCGTGGGTGTGGATACGGCGGCACGTGTGGGGGGCGGGCCTCAGTCACGGGGTGCCGGGCGCGGCCGGTCGCCGCAGGAGCCGAGCCCGCCGTCGACGGTGAGCACGGTGCCGGTGGTGAAGGTCGCGTCGGCGGCCAGGAAGAGCGCTGCGCGGGCGACCTCGTCGACGGAACCGAGGCGCCCGAGGAGAGGCGCGACGTCACGCCGCGGGGCTCGGGCGGCGCCGTCGGCGGGTGCGTCGATGGCGCCCGGCGACACGGCGTTGACGCGGATGCCGCGGTCGGCGAGTTCGACGGCGAGCACCCGGGCGAGGGCGTGCACGGCCGATGCCGTCATGGCGTGCACGCCCGCGTCCGGCGTGCCGGGCCTGCAGGCGTCCGCCGCCACCGTGGTGAAGACGATGGCGCCGCCGTCGGCGACCAGTGGTGCCAGTGTCCGGGCGGCGACATACGCGCCCTTCGCGGTGGCGGTGAACTGCCGGTCGTAACGTTCCGCCCCGGATTCCTTCTCCGGGGCGGTCTCCATCCCCGGCTCCGTCCCCGGCTCAGGCTCCGTCTCCGCCTTCGCGAGCCGTTCCGCGGTGCGGGGCTCGGCGCCGACGAACAGCATGTCGATGGTGCCGAAGGAGCTCTCCGCCGTCGAGGCGAACGCCGCGGCGGCGTCCGGTGTGTTCGCGGCGGACAGGTCGCAGGCGACCAGGGACGCCGTGGGGCCCAGCCGGTCCGCGGCGTCCGCGAGCCCGTGCGCGGTGCCGCAGGTCAGCAGTACGCGGGCGCCGCCTTCGACGAGGCGCTTGGCGATCGCGAGGCCGGCCTGCGTGGTGCCTCCTACGACGACCGCTTTCCGGCCCGTGTACTTCGGCATGATCCGCTCCCTGCGACCGATCCGTTGTGCCGTTCTTCCGACAGGGACGACTCTGGCCGCAGGCGCTTCGGATCGGCTGATGGTCCGCTGACGGTGCTTCGGGCCGCGTTGTGTAGCGTGCGGACATGCGTTTCGGGGTGCTTGGACCACTTGCGGTGTGGGACGCCGCGGGCGACCTGGTGAAGGTCCCCGAGGCGAAGGTCCGCGCGCTGCTGGCCGCGCTCCTCGTCCGGGAGGGGCGGGCCGCTTCCGCGGACCGGCTGATCGACGAGCTGTGGGGGGACGAGCCGCCCGGGAATCCGGCCAACGCGCTCCAGGCCAAGGTGTCCCAGCTGCGCCGCGCGATCGGCCGGGACCGCGTGGTGCGGCAGGGCGTCGGCTACCGGCTGGCCCTCGCGACGGCCGACGGCGCCGGGGCCGGCGAGGTGGACGCCGCACGGTTCCTGGCGCTGGTAGCCGACGCCCGTACCGTCGCCGACCCCGGGGAACGCGCCGCCGGGCTGGCAGCCGCGCTCGGGCTGTGGCGCGGCCCGGCGTACGCGGACTTCGCCGACGAGGAGTTCGCCCTCGCCGCGGCCCACCGGCTCGACGAGCAACGCGTCGCCGTGCTGGAGGAGCACACCGAAGCCCGCCTCGAAGCGGGCGACGATCCGCTGCTCACCGGTGAACTCGCCGACCTGGTGGCCCAGTACCCGCTGCGTGAACGGCTGCGCGCCGTGCAGTTGCGGGCGCTGTACCGGGCGGGGCGGCAGAGCGAGGCGCTGGCCTCGTACGCCGACCTGCGCGGCCGTCTGGCGGACGAACTGGGGCTCGATCCGGGCCCCGGTCTGGTCGCGCTGCACGACGCGATCCTTCGGCAGGACCCGTCGCTGGAGGCGCGGGCGCCACGGGCGCAGGGCGCCGTCGGTGCGGTGCGTCCGTACGAGCGGGCGGCCGTCGCGGCCGCCGGCACCGGCCACGCGCGCGGCTCCGCCGGCGGCACCGCGTCGCCGGCGGAATCCGATGCGGTCCCGGGCGGCGACGGATTCCGCACCGTCCCGTCCAACCTCCCGGCGGATCCCACCCCGTTGATCGGACGCGACGCGGTGCTGGCGCGGATCGCCCGGCTCCTGGACGATTCCCGCCTGGTGACGCTGACCGGTCCCGGCGGAGTCGGCAAGACGCGGTTGGCGATCGCCGCCGCACGGCGTCTGGCGGGCGTCGGCCACTCCGCCGCGGCCGGTCCGCACCGGCCACGGGCCTGGGCGCACGCCGTGTCGGCAGGCACCGGGCCGGCCGCCCCGGACGGGCGCCCGCGCGGGGACGCCGGGGCGGCGGAACCTCGGCTTCCCGACAGCGTCCGGTTCGTCGAACTCGCCGGGCGGCACGGCGATGCCGCCGACCTGGCGGCCGAGGTCGCCGCCGTCCTCGGCATCCGCGACGACACCCCGCCGGGGGCCCCGCGCCCCGGCATCCCGTCAGCGCCCGCCGAACGTCTGGCCCAGGCACTGCGCGACCGGTCCGTGCTGCTCGTGCTGGACAACTGCGAGCATGTGGTGGACGCCGCGGCGGAGTTGACCGCCCTGCTGCTGCGCACCGCGCCGGGGGTGCGGATCCTGACGACGAGCCAGGAACCGCTCGCGGTCGCCGGTGAGGCCGTCGTGCTGGTCGAACCACTCGAATCGGCCGAGGCACAGGCGCTGTTCATCGCACGGGCGGAAGCCGCCGCGCCGGGGTTCGGGCCGTCCGGGGACGACGGCGGCCCGGCCGCGGTGGCGGAGGTCTGCGAGCGCCTGGACGGCATCCCGCTCGCCCTCGAACTGGCCGCGACCCGGGTCCGGGTGCTCGGCGTGCGCGGGCTGGCGGACCGGCTCGGCGACCGGTTCGGGCTGCTGACGTCCGGCCGCCGTGACGCGCCCGCCCGGCAGCGCACACTGCGGGCCGTGATCGACTGGAGCTGGGAACTGCTCGGCGCGCCGGAACGCATCGTGCTGCGGCGGCTGGCCGTGCACCGCGACGGTTGCACGCTCGACGCGGCCGAGGCGGTGTGCGCGGGCGACGGCGTGGCCGGGACGAACGTCCTGGGCCTGCTGACCCGGCTGGTGGAGCGGTCGTTGGTCGTGGTCGTCACGGGTCCGACGGGCACGCGCTACCGGCTGCTGGAGACGGTCGCCGTCTACGCCCTCGACCGGTTGCACGAGATGGCGGACGCGGCCGGTACCCGGGACCGTCATCTGCGTCACTACCTGGCGCTCGCCGAGGGCGCGGAGGCGTCGCTGCGCGGCGCGGACCAGCAGCGCCGGCTGGCCCTGCTCGACGCGGAGGCGGCGAACCTGCGCGCGGCCCTCGACGAGTCCCTCGACCGGCCCGATCCGTCCGGCGCGGCCCGGCTCACCGCCTCGCTGTGCTGGTGGTGGCTTCTGCGCGGCCGCCTCACCGAGGCCCGGCGCCGCCTCGAAGCGGCTTCAGAAGCCGCCCCGAACGATGCCGAACTCGCGCTGCTGCACCATGCGTTCGCCCGTATGACCGGAGAACCCTCGAGGGCCGTCGGCGGCATCGCCGACGGTGTGCCGGATCCGGTGCGCCGCGGCCGGGCGCTGTGGCTGTGCGCGTACGGGGAGTTCAGCGCGAACGACATGGCGGCGAGTGCCGGGTTGAACGATGCCGCGGTGGCGCTGTTCGAGGCGGCCCGGGACCGCTGGGGCGTCGCCGCCGGGCTCGCGCTGCGCGCGATGCACGGGCTCTTCACCGGCGACCTGGCCGCTCTGGACCGCGACGGCGTGCGCGCCGCCACGGCCTTCCGGGAACTCGGCGACCGTTGGGGCGAGCTGCAGACCGTCTCGCCGCTGGCCGCACACGCGCAGATCATGGGCGACTACGCCACGGCCGAACGCCGCCAGGAACAGGGCCTGAGGCTCGCCGAGGAGCTGGGTCTGCACGCAGAGGTGTCCGTACGGCTTTCGGGTCTCGGCCGTCTTGCGCTGCTGGCCGAGGACTGGCCCCGCGCCGCCGAACTCCACGAGCGGGCACGGAGGCTGTCCGCCGAACAGGGCTACCTGTTCGGTGAGGCGGCCGCCGGGACCGGCCTCGCACTCGGCGCACGCCGCTCCGGCGCGCTCGACGAGGCCGAGTCCCGGCTGCTCGACATGCTGACGCGCTTCGTGTCCCCGGCCGGCGACCACCTGCGGCATGCCGAACTCGGTTTCATCGCCGAGCTGCGCGGCGACCGCGGCCTGGCACTCACCCGCCAGCTGCGGGGCCTGGAGTACGCGTTCGACCTCGCCGAGCCGCGCGCCTTCGCGCTGTCGCTGGAGGGCCTGGCGGGAGCCGAGTCGCTCGCGGCCGGCCCCGGGGGCCCGGCCCGCGCCGCGGTGCTGCTCGGTGCCGCTGACGCCGCACGGCGCGGCGTGGGCGCTCCACTGCCCGCCGCGGAACGGGCCGACGTCGACCGGATCACCGCCCGTGCGGTCGCCGCCCTGGGCGAGGAGGCGTTCCGGGAGGCGTTCGAACAGGGCACGGGGATGACACCGCAGGAGGCCGCCGCGCTCGCCCGCACACCGACGGCGCACTGAGCATGTCCGGCAACGCGAGAGGCCGGCGCGTGCGGTGGGGCGGCGGACGGCCTCACGGCCGGGCACCGGGTCTCAGTCGATGCCGAGCTCGCCCATCTTGTCCCAGCCGGTGGCGCCTTCGATCGTGGTGCTGACGATCTGCGGCGCCCTCTGGACCAGTGGACGCATGGTCTCCATCGCGGCCCGGAAGTGGTCCGAGTTCACATGGGCCTCCGCGGAGCCGTCCTGGAACGCCTCGACGAGCACATAGGTGTCGGGTTCCTCGACGCTGCGCGACCACTCGAACCACAGGTTCCCCGGTTCGGCGCGGGTCGCCCGGGTGAACGCGTCCACGTGGGACAGCCAGGAGTCGGTGTATTCGGGCCGGACCGGGAATTTGACGACAATGAAGATCATACGGTGATTCTAGTCCGACCGGCACGGACGGATCGCGACTGACACCTCCCTGGACGGGTGGACCCGCACGCGGCCCCGGCGGCCGCGCTGCCGGGGCCGGTGACGGGATTGCCGCTGGTGGGGCGGCCCGGGCGGTGCCCCGGGACGGGCCGGGCAGGCGCGCGGCAGCGGAAGCGCCCGCTCCCGGACCGGGCCCCGGGCCCGCGCTGCCGGCCGGCAGCGCGGCTGCGCCGCTTCGGGGTGCGGTGGTCCGGCGATCCGGAACCCCCGGCGTTCTCCCCGGAGCGGCCGTCGGGGAGCACGGGTAGGCCGGCTAGCGCAGGACGAAGCCGGTGCCGAGGTCGTCCCCGGGGTCGAGGTCGAAGCAGTGCTCGCCGGTCCGGTACGCCGTGCCCGTGACCTCCGCGACGACGGCGGGGCGGCCGTGGACGGTCGGTTCCCCGGCGATCCGCGCGTGGAAGCGGGTGCCGATGATCGAGTCGTGGACGAGGGTCCGGCCCGGCTCCAGGCGGCCGGTCGCCGCGAGCACCGCGACACGGGAACAGGTGCCGGAGCCGCACGGGGAACGGTCGACCTGGCCGTCGGCGAAGACGGTGACGTTGCGCTGGTGCGGGTTGCCGTCCTCGTCGTCGCCGAGGTCGTCGTACAGGATGGTGCCGTAGATGCCGCTGAGGCGGTCGTCGGCGGGGTGCCGGGCGTACTCGGTGTCGTTCAGCGCCCATTTGACCTCGCGTCCGATCGCGATGAGGTCGGAGTAGTGCTCGGGGGTGACGGCCAGTCCCGCACCGGCCGCTTCCAGGTGCGCGTAGATGGCGCCGCCGTAGGCGATGTCGACGACGACGTCCCCGCGGGACGTGGCGACGGTGACGCGCTCGGCGAGCCGGTAGCCGGGGACGTTGACGAAGTCGACACCGGTGATCCGCTCGCCCTCGGTGCGCACGCGCAGGGTGACCCGGCCGGAGGGCACGTCGATGACGACCGTGGTGACGCCGGAGGGATCACGGGCGACACGGCCGGTCTGCACGGCCCAGACGGCGAGCGCGATGGAGCCGTGGCCGCAGGCCGTCGAGAAGCCGTCCTTGTGCCAGAACAGCACGCCGAAGTGAGCGCCCTCGTCGTCGGGCGGGGTGATGAACCCGCCGTACATGTCCGCGTGCCCGCGGGGTTCGAAGCACAGCAGCTTGCGCAGGGCGTCCACGTCGGGGTCGCCGATGGCGAACATCCGGCGCTCGGCGACGGTGGCCCCCTCGATGGCGGCCGGCGGCTCGGGAACGATGCGGAACGGTTCGCCGCCGGTGTGGTAGTCGACGGTGCGTACCTGGCGGGTGGTCATGAGGTCCTCCTCGATCCGGACGCCGATGCGGCGCCGGCCGCCGGGCACGGTGAGGTGGCCGGGGCGGGCCGCGCCGCTCCCCCGCCGCCGTTCGGCGGCGGCACCCGGACGGTATCCCGCACCGCGCGCACCCGGTGCCCGTAAGTGCCACTGGCACGGATCGGCCGGAGTCCGGGCCAGGACACCGCCGCCCATGACCGCGGCACCGGGGCGGGGCGGGGCCGGACGGGTGCGCACGGCCCCGGCTCCTCGCCTGCCCCGACGGCGGGCAGGGACGGCTCCGCGGGCCGGGGA
>NZ_JBHJQP010000047.1:0-46127 GCF_042262625.1 Streptomyces sp. NPDC056347
TCGCGGTACTGGGGTGGGGGGGGGCCGGTCAACCCGGGCCCCCCCCTCACCCAAGTCTCTGCCCGGGCCCCGAGGGCCCGGTGGCCTACTGGCCCTGCTCGTCGCGGCGGCGCTGCCACCGCTGCTCGATGCGGTTCATCACCGTACGGCGCTGCCTGGACCGGCCGCGCTCGCCGCCGCCCGCCGCGGGGTGCTCACCGGGCTTGGGTGCCTTGCGCCAGCCTGTGACCGCGAGGACCGCACAGCCCAGCATGACGAGGAATCCGACCACACTGATCCAGATCAGGGTGGTGACCATTCCCGCCATGAGGAGCGCGATTCCCACCAGGAAGCCTGCGACCGCCTGGTAGACCCGTCGCCGGGTGTACGTACGCAGCCCGCTTCCCTCGAGCGCTGTCGCGAACTTGGGATCTTCGGCGTACAGCGCTCGCTCCATTTGCTCGAGCATTCGCTGCTCGTGCTCCGAGAGCGGCACGGAGTCCTCCTCGTCGTCGGCCGCGGGGGGCGGCCGGTATGCGGCCCTTCCAGGATAGGCAGGGATTCGCCCCCGTGAAACCCGCCTTCGTGCCCATCAGCCAGTCCGGGCCGCCACGACGGCTCGGCTGTCGAGGCGTTGATTCCCCGACGTCCGATCCGTCATGCCGGATGGTGTCCCCCGATCATACGGGCAGAAGCCTCCGATCGGGGGGCCCGGTGCGTACTCCGTCTGCCGCTGCGTCGCTGATCAGCCGCACCGAGGCCGGTCAACCGCCCGAACCGGACCGCGGTCAGGCGCGCTTCGTGCCCAGGACGTGCAGCTGCGTCGCGACCGAGTGGAAGGCGGGCAGCTCCGCCACGGCGGCCTCCAGCTTGAGCAGGGCGTCCATGGCCCCGGGCTCCGTGTCCACCAGGACGCCCGGCACCAGATCGGCGAAGACCCGTACGCCGTGGACGGCGCCGACCTCGACATCGGCCCCGGAGACGAGCTCGACGAGCTGCTCGGCGGTGTAGCGGTGGGGCACCGGGTCACCGGCGCCCCAGCGGCCCGCCGGGTCCTCGAGCGCCCGCCGGGCCTCGGTGAAGTGGCCGGCCAGCGCCCGCGCCAGGACGGCGCCGCCGAGCCCGGCGGCGAGCAGGCTGAGCGCACCGGACGGGCGGAGCGCCGCCACCGCGTTGCGCACGCCCTCGGCGGGGTCCTCCACGTACTCCAGGACGCCGTGGCACAGCACCGCGTCGTACCCGCCGCGCTCCACCACCTCGAACAGGCCGTGGATGTCGCCCTGCACACCGCTGACCCGGTCGGCGACCCCGGCCTCCGCCGCGCGGCGCTCCAGCGCGAAGAGCGCGTTGGGGCTGGGGTCGACGACGGTGACGCGGTGACCGAGGCGGGCGACCGGCACCGCGAAGTTCCCGGTGCCGCCGCCGGTGTCCAGGACGTCCAGGGCGTCCCTGCCGGTCGCCTTCACCCGGCGGTCGAGGGCGTCCTTGAGGACCTCCCAGACCACGGCGGTACGGAGGGAGGCGCGGGGGCGCAGCTGGTCCGTCACGGCAGATGACTCCTCGACACGGTGCCGCCGGGGACGGCGGAGCGTGAACAGTGCAGGTGGTAAGAGCGCTTCCCACCCTATTGCCTCGCACCGCCGCCGCCCTCATCCCGCCGCGGAGCGCTCCCGGCCCGCTTGCGGGGGCACCGGGCGGAGCACCAGCATCCGTTCGACCAGACGCAGGAACATCGCGGCGTCGCGCAGCAGGTCGTCGGCGTCCCGCCGGCTGGCGGCGCCGGGGATGCCGGCTTCCGCGCGGGCCCTGCGGCGGGCGCCCGAGGCGAACAGCGCGCTCCATTCGGTCAGCTCGGGGGCTATTTCGGGGAGCACCTCCCAGGCGCTGCGGATGCGCTCCCGGCGCCGCCGGGACGTCTCCGGGCGGCCCCGCGCGGCGAGCACCGCGGCGGCGGTGCGCAGCGCCGCGAGGTGGGCGGTGGCATACCGCTCGTTCGGCACATCGAGAGCGGCGGCCTCGTCGAGGCCCGCGCGGGCCTTGGCGAGAAGGTCGAGGGCGGCGGGCGGCGCCGAGGCGCGGCGCGGGACGGGGTGGACATCGCTTGCCGGACCGGTCAGTGAGGGGGCAGGGCCGGTGGCGCGGCGCCGGGGTGCGGCGGCTGCGGACGAGTGGGCCATGACGAAACCTCCTGTCTCGTGCAACGGCTCCGTGGCCGTATGCATCCATCGTGAGGGGCACCACTGACAATTCCCCCGAATCGGGCCCTGGCCTGCGGTTTTGCTTCGTTCGCAAGTTCGGACTATCTTTTGAACTGACTGGTCAGTTCAAAACAAGGGGGGACCTGTGGACAGCCCGCACGGGGCATCCGTCACCGCCGAGAACCTCGGCCTCAAAGGACCGCGCGGCTGGGCCTTCCGCGGCCTGGACGTCGATGCCGCCCCGGGATCGCTGGTGGCGATCGAGGGGCCGTCCGGCTCGGGCCGCACCTGTCTGCTGCTCACCCTCACCGGCCGGATGCGCCTCACCGAGGGACAGGCGAAGGTCGGCGGGCTGCGTCTGCCCCGCAAGATGGCGGCCGTACGCCGCATCGCCGCGCTGGGCCAGGTCCCCGGGGTGAACGAGCTCGACCCGGCCTTCACCGTGACCGAGCATCTGCGCGAACGGGCCCTGCTGCAGCGCCGCTTCGGCGGTGCGCTGCGCGCCCTGCTGCGCCCGCGCGCCGAGCGGGCCGCCACCGCCCAGGAACGGATCGACGCGGCACTCGAGGCCGCCGGCCTCGACCTGGAGACCCTGCCCAAGGGGGGAAGGACCTCCGTACGGGATCTGGAGCGGCTGGAGGCCCTGCGGCTGTCCATCGCCCTCGCGCTGATCGGCGGTCCCCGGCTGCTCGCGGTGGACGACACCGATCTCAAGCTCTCCGACGCCGAGCGCGTCGCGGCCTGGGAGCTGCTGCGGTCCCTCGCGGACGGCGGCACGACCGTCCTCGCCGTCTGCAGCCAGGCACCCGCGGGCGCGGTCACCCTGCGCACCGGCTCCGCCTCCGGCACCGCGCCCGCCACCGGCAGCACGGACGGCACCGACGAGACCACGACCGAGAAGGGACCGGCCGATGCGTTCGCCGAGACTGGCCGCGCTTGAGCTCAAGCGTTTCGGCAGGGGGAAGCTGCCGCGAGCCGCGCTGGTCGCGCTGCTGCTCCTGCCCCTGCTGTACGGCGCGCTGTACCTGTGGTCCTTCTGGGACCCGTACGGCCGCCTCGACAAGATCCCCGTCGCCCTGGTCAACGACGACAGGGGCACCACCCTGGAGGGCAAACGCATCGCGGCCGGTGACGAGATCACCGGAAAGCTGCTGGACTCCAAGGTCTTCGACTGGCACGAGGTGAGCTCCGCCGAGGCCGGCAAGGGCGTCGAGGACGGTACGTACTACCTCTCGCTCACCATGCCGTCGGACTTCAGCGAGCGGATCGCGTCCAGTTCGGGCGGCTCCCCCGAGACCGGCGCCCTCCAGGTGCGGACCAACGACGCCAACAACTACATCGTCGGACAGATCTCCCGCACGGTCTTCTCCGAGGTGCGCACCGCCGCCTCGACCAACGCCTCGCGCAGCTTCTACGACCGGATCTTCATCAACTTCTCCGATCTGCACGGCGCGACGGAGAAGGCCGCCAAGGGCGCCGACGACCTCAAGGGCGGCATCGGCAAGGCCAAGAAGGGGTCGGAGGACCTCGCGGACGGGCTCAAGGACGCCAAGGACGGCAGCGACCGGCTGGCCGGCGGGATCGTGAAGCTGAACAAGGGCGCGAGCGACCTCGAGACCGGCTCCCGGCAGGTGGCCGACGGCACCCAGCAGCTCGCCGACAAGGTGAACGGAGTGGCGGCCGACGTCCGCCCGTTCCTGAAGGACAACGGCAAGTCGATCGGTGACACCGCCCGGCTGGTCTCCGACACCGCGCAGACCGTGCAGGACAATCTCGACCTGCTGGTGAAGGCGGCGCCCACCGCGGCCACCGCCGCCCGCACGGCCTCCGACGACCTGGCCGACGTCTACCGCACCAGCTGCGTGGACGAGCCGGACCCCGACGCCACCCTCTGCACGCCCCTGAAGCGCGCCAAGACCACCGCGGCCGATGTCGCCGACGTCGCCGTCGACGTGAACGTGCTGGTCACCAACCAGAACGGCGACCTGAAGAAGCTGAGCGCCCAGCTGGCCACCCTCCAGCGGCAGGCCGACGACCTGACCGAGCACGCCCCCCGGCTCGACGAGGACCTGGAGTCCGCCGTCAAGAAGGTCAACGCGCTCAACACCGGCGCCCACAAGGTCGCCAAGGGGGCCGGTGACCTGCGCACCGGCCTGGTCACGGCCAGGACCGGCGCCACGAACCTGGACTCCGGCGTGGGCAACCTCAAGAAGGGCGCGACCAACCTGGACGGCGGGCTGGTCCGGCTCGGCGACGGCTCGGCCACCCTCGCCGAGGGGCTCAACGACGGCGTCGGCAAGATCCCCGACTACGACAAGAAGGACCGCGACGCCCGCACCGAGGTGATGGCCGACCCGGTGCAGCTGGCCTCCCAGTCGCTGCACGCGGCCCCCAACTACGGCACCGGCTTCGCGCCCTACTTCATCCCGCTCTCCCTCTGGGTCGGCGCGATGGTGGCGTACATGCTGATCCAGCCGCTCAACCGGCGCGCGCTGGCCGCCGGGGCCTCCGCCTGGCGGATCGCCTTCGCGGGCTGGCTGCCGGTGGCCGCGATCGGGCTGCTCCAGGTGGGCGCCCTGATGGCCGTACTGCACTGGGCGCTCGGCCTGGAGATGGCGCGGGCCGCCGGGACGGTGGGCTTCCTGGCCCTGGTGACCTGCTGCTTCGCGGCGATCGTGCAGTGGCTGAACGCCCGGTTCGGAGCCGCGGGCCGCATCCTCGTCCTGGCCGTGCTGATGCTCCAGCTGACCTCGGCCGGGGGCACGTACCCCGTCCAGACCAGCCCCGGCTTCTTCAACGCGATCCACCCCTACCTGCCGATGAGTTACATCGTCGAAGGGCTGCGGCGGCTGATCACCGGCGGCGGGCTGGGCCCGGTCTGGCAGGGCAGCGCCGTACTGCTGGCCTTCACCGTCGGGGCGCTCGCCCTCACCGCGGTGGCCGCGCGCCGCAAGCAGGTGTGGACCCTGGACCGGCTCCACCCGGAGCTGAGCCTGTGAGCACGCCGGAACCTGTGAGAATCGGGGGCATGGAAAGCAGCAGCACCACGCGTCGCCAGGCAACCCGGCAGAAGCTCTACGAAGCGGCCGTGACCCTCATCGCCGAGAAGGGCTTCTCGGCGACCACGGTGGACGAGATCGCCGAGCGCGCCGGGGTGGCCAAGGGCACGGTCTACTACAACTTCAAGAGCAAGACCGAGCTCTTCGAGGAGCTGCTGCGGCACGGCGTCGGGCTGCTCACCGCCTCGCTGCGCTCCGCGGCCGAGGAGACCGCGGACCGCGGCGGCACCCGGGTCGAGGCCCTGGACGCGATGATCCGGGCCGGCCTGGTCTTCATCGACCGCTACCCGGCCTTCACCCAGCTGTACGTCGCGGAGCTGTGGCGCACCAACCGGGCCTGGCAGGGCACCCTCCTGGTGGTGCGTCAGGAGGCCGTCGCCGTGGTCGAGGGAGTGCTGCGCGAGGGGGTGGCCGCGGGCGAGCTGAGCGAGGAGATCGACATCCCGCTGACGGCCGCCGCCCTGGTCGGCATGGTGCTGGTGGCAGCTCTGGACTGGCAGGCGTTCCAGCCGGAGCGCTCGATCGACGACGTGCACTCGGCGCTGTCACTGCTGCTGTACGGCCGGGTCAGCGGACGCTGAGCCGCCGGTCCCGGCACACGCACGGCACACGGAAAGGGCGCCGGTCCGGTGAGGCTCGATCCCCCCGAGCCTGCGCCGGACCGGCGCCCTTCGTCCTGCCGGAGAGCTTCCCCCGTGGCCCCGATCCCCCGTGGCCCCGCGCCCTCCGTCGTACTCCCCCGTTCCGGAGGGAGCGCCGCGGCCGTTCCGCCGCCCCGTGCCGGCGGTGCCGGAGCCGCGCTCTCTCCGTGGGCTCCACTCTTCCGTCCGCACGGGCCGGAGCCCATCCGCGTACCTACTCATCTCGTCGCCTAGGTACGGATACTCAGGACCGCGCACGGGCCCTCCCCGGGTGTCACACCCTCTGGTTACGATCACGTCCGTGTCCGTACTTCCCCTGGTGTTCACAAGTGGCTGGGCCAGCGGGATCAACGCCTACGCGGTGGTCCTGCTCCTCGGCGTCTTCGGCACGACCGGCCTGAGCGACGAGGTGCCCGGTGCGCTGCAGCGCACCGACGTCCTGGTGGTGGCCGCCGTGCTCTTCCTCTGCGAGGTGGTGGCGGACAAGATCCCGTACGTGGACTCGGTCTGGGACGCGGTGCACACCGTGGTCCGGCCGGTCGCCGGTGCGGTGGTGGCCGCGCTGCTGGCCGGGGAGAGCGGTTCGCTGCCCGAGATCGCGGCCGCGGCGGTGGGCGGTTCCACGGCGCTGATGAGCCATCTGGTGAAGGCCGGGACCAGGATGGCGGTCAACTCCTCCCCCGAGCCGTTCAGCAATGTCGTGGTGAGCATCGCGGAGGACCTGGGGGTCGCCGGGATCGTCACCTTCGCGATATTCCACCCGGTGGTGGCCGCGGTGATCGCGGGGGCGCTCCTGCTGGCGGGCATCGTGGTCGTCGCCTTCCTGGCCTCCAGGATCCGCCGCTTCCTGCGCCGCAGGGCCCAGCGGCGCGAGGAGAGACGAATGGCCGGGACGGCGGGTTCGCACTGGCCGACGGAGTGACTGCCCGCGGCGCCCGTTAAGGTCGCTGACATGGCACGTATTGCGGTGATCGGCGCCGGGATGGGCGCGATGGCGGCGGCCGCCCGGCTCGCCGTGGCAGGCCACCGGGTGACGGTGTACGAGCGGTCGGGGACCTACGGCGGTTCGGTGGGCCGGTACGCCCACGAGGGCTTCGCCTTCGACACGGGGCCGACGCTGCTCCATCTGCCCGCCGTCTACCGCGACCTGTTCGTGAAGACCGGCAAGGAGCCGCTGGAGCGCTGCGTCGAAATGGCCCAGGTCGATCCGGCGAGCCGTCACCTGTTCGCGGACGGCACGGCGCTCTCGCTGCCGAACGCCTCGCGGGCCGGGTTCGTCGCCGCGCTCGACGGTGCGCTGGGCGGCGGGGCCGGGGCGGTGTGGGGGGCGTTCCTGGACCGGGCGCGCGACGCCTGGGACCGCTCCCGGCGCCCGCTCCTGGAGGAGCCGCTGCGCTCCGACTGGCAGGTGCTCCGCCGTGATCCCTACCCCGCGCTGCGGCAGCGCCGTCTGCTGCGCCCGGCCCGGCAGGCTGGCACGGTCGCGGAGATCGGCGCCGGGGAGCTGGCCGACCCCCGGCTGGCCGCCCTCCTCGACGGGTACGCCCTGTCCCACGGGCTCGACCCCGCGCACGCCCCGGCGGCAGCCGCCCTGCTGCCGTACATGGAGGAGACGTTCGGCAGCTGGTACGTCTCGGGCGGCATGCGGGCCCTGGCCCGGGCGGTGTACGAGCGGTGTCTGGCCCGGAAGGTGGAGTTCGTCCTCGGCGCCGAGGTGGTCCGGGTCGTCGAGAAGGACGGCCGGGCGGCGGGTGTCGAGCTGGCGGACGGAACGGTCGCCGAGGCCGCTCATGTGGTGCTGGGAGCCCGGCCGTGGCCCGGCCTGGTGCCCGGTCAGGAGCTGTGGCGGGACGGCGAGGTGACGGTTCAGCCCCGGCCGGGCCAGGGCGTGGTGCCGGGCCGGTTCCTGGTGCTGCTCTCGCTGCGCGGGTCCCGGCCCGCGGACGCCGTGCACCGGACGCTGGTGCATCCGCCGGACGGCGCGGCGGAGCGCGCGGCGGTCTTCGGCGGGCGGCTCGCCGAGCGGCCCACGGTGACGGTGCTGCGCCCGGACGACCCCTCGACCCGCCCCGACGACGCCCACGAGGCGGTGACGCTGATGGCGACGGTCGCCCCGCACGGCCCGGTCGACTGGACGGATCGGGCGGTGCGCGAGCGGTACGCCGACGTCCTGATCGAGACGGCCTCCGCGGCCGTCCCCGGGATACGGGAGCGGCTGCTCCACGCCGAGGTGCGCACTCCCGCCGAGACGGCCGCCGAAACCGGCGCCGAGGGCGGTGCGGTGCCCGCGCCCGCGCTGGCCGGGGCGGACGGCCGGTATCTGCACGCCGCCAACCGCACCCGGCTCCCGGGGCTGTACGCGGCGGGCGGCTGGTCGCACCCGGGCGGCGGGCTCGCCCACGCGGGCATGTCGGGGGCGCTGGTCGCCGGGCTGATCGTGGAGGGCGACGGCTTCCGCGGCTCGCAGTGACCGTCCGGGCGGGCCCGCCGGGTCCGCCCGGGGGCCGTCAGTAGCGGTACTGCTGTTCGTCGTAGCCGTTGCCGTTGTTGTAGCCGTTCGGGAACGGGGCGGGCGGCTGCTGCTCCGGCGGGAGGGGCGGGACGTTCTCGCCCTCGCGCTGCTGGGGCACCCAGACGCCGCCCGGCGGCGTCTCGGGGGCGTACTGCTGGGCGTACGGGTCGGCGGTGTGGTCCGGCCGGCCGCCGAAGCTGTCGTAGCCGTTGCCGAAGCTGTCGTACGCGTCGTACGGGGCGCCGCCGGTGGTGGTGCCGGTGCCCACGTACGGGTCGGAGTAGGGGGCGTACTGCTGCGCCGTGCCGTAGTCGTACGGACCGGCGAGCGGGTCCTGGCCCGCGTAGGGGTCCTGGCCGGGCGCGCCGTGCGCGGAGGGGGCGGCGTACGGGTCGTACGCGGCGTACTGCGGCTCCGGCTGGGGCTGCGGGTCCTGGGCCGGCTGCGAGCGGTGCTGGCCGGAGTAGACGCCGTACTGCCCGGTGTCCTCCGGCATCGGCTCGGGTTCGTAGACCGCGGCCATCGTCGCCGTGGCGTCCGTGTGGAGCGAGTCCGGGCGCAGCGGGTCCGGGCCCTCCCCGGTCGCCTGCAGGTCCGAGACCTGGAGGGTGGGCCCGCGGCCCTCGCGCGAGCCGCCGCCCCGGCGACGGCGGCTCGCACCGGGCTTGCCCCCGATGGCCCAGCCGGTGGAGAAGCCGCGCCGGAAGGAGAGCGTGACGTACGTCTGGCCGACCGCGAAGGCGATCGTGCCGAGGACGATGACCAGGATCGACGAGATCAGCACGCCCAGGACCACACAGGCGAAACCGCCGAAGGCGAGCAGCCGCCAGCGCAGGCGTGCCTTGTACTGCAGCAGCACCTCGCCGAGCAGCCACAGCGCGACGATTCCGAACGCGATGTAGAGGACCGTCCAGCCCATGCCCGCCCCCTCCTACGGCCACCGCCACGGGTCACGGCGGGTACGGCCGGTCACGACTGCTTGTGCAGTCCGAGATTCTCGTAGATTTCGAGCGTCGCCGTCGAGTTGTTGAGCGTGATGAAGTGCAGTCCGGGCACACCCTCGGAGCGCAGCCTCGCGCAGAACCGCGTTGCGAAGTCGATGCCAATGGAGCGTACAGCGGCGGGATCGTCCTTGGCCGCGAGGATGCTCTCTTTCAGCTCGGAAGGGAAAGACGCGTTGCTGAGCTGAGCGAATCTGTCGAGCTGTTTGACGCTGGTCAGCGGCATGACCTCGGGGATGATCGGCGTTTCGCAACCCGCAGCGACCACCCGGTCACGCATACGCAGATAATCTTCCGGATTGAAGAACATCTGGGTGATCGCATAATCGGCACCGGCACGGCACTTGTCCACGAAATGCCGGATGTCGGTGTCCCAGTCGGTCGAACGCGGGTGCATCTCGGGAAAAGCCGCGACGCCGACGCAGAAATCGCCGGATTCCTTGATGAGCCGGACGAGGTCGGCCGCGTACCGCACGCCCTGCGGGTGCTTGACCCACTCACCCATCGGGTCGCCCGGCGGGTCTCCGCGCACGGCCAGGATGTTGCGGATACCTGCGTCCGCGTACTGCCCGACCATGTTGCGCAGCTCGGCGACGGAGTGGTTGACCGCCGTGAGGTGGGCGACCGGGGTGAGGGTGGAGTCGGCGGCGATCTGCTCGGTGGCGCGCACCGTCCCGGCGCGGGTGGAGCCGCCCGCGCCGTAGGTGACGGAGACGAAGCTCGGCCGCACGGCCTCGACCCGACGCAGCGCGTTCCAGAGGTTCCGCTCCCCCTTCTCGGTCTTGGGGGCCCAGAACTCGAACGAGTAGGAGGGCTTGCCGGTCGCGAGGAGCTCACGCACCGTACGCGCGTGATCTGTCCTGGTGGATGGTGTGCCAAGGGCCATACCGGCAGGTTAACCAGCGCCGTCCACCAATGGACCGGACCAGGGGGAATTGCCCGAATTGACCGGTACTTTGTCCATCCTTCGGACACCTGGCCGGATCAGATCGCGGCGCGCGCCCCGATCCGTGCGGCCAGCTCGGCGGTGGCCGCGGCCGGGTCGGCGGCCTCGGTGATCGCCCGGACGACGACGACCCGGCGGGCCCCGGCGTCCAGCACCTCGTCGAGGTTGCCCGCGTCGATGCCGCCGATGGCGAACCAGGGGCGCGACTGGCCGAGCGAGGCGGCGTAGCGCACCAGGTCCAGGCCGGGGGCGTGCCGTCCGGGCTTGGTCGGGGTGGGCCAGCAGGGGCCGGTGCAGAAGTAGTCCACGCCGGGCTGGGCGACGGCCGCGTCGACCTCGGACTCGGCGTGCGTGGAGCGGCCGATCAGCACGTCCTGGCCGAGGACGGCGCGCGCGGCGGGCACCGGGAGGTCGCCCTGGCCCAGGTGCAGCACGTCGGACCCGATGGCATGGGCGACGTCCGCCCGGTCGTTCACCGCGAGGAGCTTGCCGTGGCGGCGGCAGGCGTCGGCGAGGACGGCGAGGTGGTCGAGCTCCTCGGCCGCCTCCATGCCCTTGTCGCGGAGCTGGACGATGTCCACGCCGGCGCCGAGGACCGCGTCGAGGAAGGCGGGGAGGTCGCCCTGGCGCCGACGGGCGTCCGTGCAGAGATAGAGCCGGGCGTCGGACAGCAGCGCGCGTGCCGAGGACATGGTGCGGTTCCCCCCTGGGAGTACGTGGTGGAGCGAAGTGCCGACGGGCTGCGAGGGAGCGGGTCCGCGTGGCCCGCCCCCTCACCCGCTCACGCGGGACCGGCGGTCAGACGGCGAGCGCCTGGGCGCGGCGCTTCACCTCCGTGCCGCGATTCTCGCTCAGCGCCTGGGCAGGGGTGCCCGGCAGGGTCGGGTCGGGGGTGAAGAGCCACTCCAGCATCTCTTCGTCGTTGTAGCCGTCGTCCCTCAGGAGGGTCAGGGTGCCGAAGAGGCCCTTGACCACCTTGTCGCCGTCGATGAAGGCGGCAGGCACCTGGAGCGTCCGGTTCTCACCGCGGCGCACGGCGATCAGCTGGCCCTCCTTGACCAGCTGGCGCACGCGCGTCACCTCGACATCGAGCATTTCGGCGATATCGGGCAGGTGGAGCCAGGCGGGGACAAGAGCATCGATCTTTGCGTCAATCTCGGTCACGGGGACAAGCCTGCCATCCCGCACTGACAGCCGATACCCGGACTCCGCCCTTCAGGGTCACGGGGCGCTACGGGCGGACCGCCGACTTCAGCGGCACGGAGGGGTCGGCCACCGCCTCGGGGTCGAGCCGTGCCCCCGCCTCGATGAGCTTGCGCCCCTGCGCCAGGTCGCGCGGCCGCCCGACGGCGAGCACCGCGACCAGGACGCCGCCGCGAAGCCAGCACACCGACCAGGCGGGCCCGGCCGGATCGCCTCGCCACAGCAGGGTGTCGGCGCCCCCGTGGTGGCCGGCGTACTGCACGAAGCGGTCGAACTGCTCGGACCAGAAGTACGGGACCGGGTCGTAGGCCGGCGCCGCCGGGCCGTCCCCGGCGTCCGCCGCGAGGATGTGGGCGGCGGCCGTGCGCGGGCCCTGCAGGGCGTTGTCCCAGTGGTGGACGAGCAGGCGCTCGCCGTAGCGGGCGGAGGGGAAGGAGGCGCAGTCGCCGACCGCGTACACATCGGGCAGCGAGGTGCGCAGCGCCTCGTCGGCGGTCACCGATCCGTCGGGGCCGAGCTCGATGCCGGAGCCGGCCAGCCAGCCGGTGGCGGGGCGGGCCCCGATGCCGACGACGACCGCTCCGGCCGGGATCACCCGGCCGTCGGCGAGGACCACCCGGCCGGGCTCGACGCGGTCGACCCGGGTGCCGGTGAGGAGTTCGGCGCCGCTGTCCGCGTACCAGGCGGCCATCGGGGCGGCGACCTCGGCGGGCAGGGCGCCCGCGAGGGGCCGGCCGGCGGCCTCGACGACGGTGACGGCGCACCCGGCGGCGCGGGCCGCGGTCGCGAACTCGGCACCGATCCAGCCCGCGCCGACGATCACGACGTCGTGCTGTTCGCCGAGGACCGGCCGCAGCCGTGCCGCGTCGTCCAGGGTGCGCAGCAGGTGGACGCCCGCGACTCCCTCGGTCCCGGGCAGGACGACCGGTTCGGCGCCGGTCGCGATCACCAGGACGTCGTAGGGGACGGCGCCCGCGGCGGTGTCCAGCTCGTGTGCGTCCGGCCGCAGGCCGGTGACCTCGACGCCCAGGCGCAGTTCGATGTCCAGCGCCTCGAAGTCGATGTCGAAGGCGGAGTCCTCGGCCTTGCCGAGCAGGACCGCCTTGGACAACGGGGGCCGGTCGTAGGGCTGGTGGGGCTCGGCGCCGATCAGCGCGACCGGGCCGGTGAAGCCCTGCTCCCGCAGGGCCACCGCGGTCTGCACCCCGGCCATGCCCGCACCGACGATGACGACGCGGCGCCCGGCCCGCCCGTCCGGCTGCTCTGACTGCTGCTGCTCGCTCACCCGTACACCTTACGCATCTGACGATGCGTCAGGAAAGGGCGGGTTCCCCGCGACCGCTCGTCCCGCCCGCGGGCGGGGTTTAGGGTGGCCCCGTAGAGCACTCGCGGGAGCCCGGACGCACCGGGCTGAGAGGGAGGCTGGCGGCCTCCGACCGTACGAACCTGATCCGGGTCATGCCGGCGAAGGGAGGGGCTGGAAGCCCATGCGTTCCCCTCGGAACGGAAGCGGATACGACGTCCTCGTCATCGGGGGCGGGATCATCGGTCTGGTGACCGCCTGGCGGGCCGCGCAGCGCGGTCTGCGTACGGCGCTCGCCGACCCCGAACCGGGCGGCGGGGCCGCCCGGGTGGCGGCCGGAATGCTGGCCGCCGTCACCGAACTCCACTACGGCGAGGAGCTGCTGCTCGGCCTCAACCTCGCCTCCGCCGCCCGCTATCCGGCCTTCGTGGCCGAGCTGGAGGCGGCCAGCGGGCGGGAGACCGGCTTTCGCGCCTGCGGCACCCTGGCCGTCGCACTGGACTCCGACGACCGCGCCCATCTGCGGGATCTGCATGCCCTGCAACGGCGTTCGGGCCTGGAGTCGGAGTGGCTCACCGGGCGTGAGTGCCGCCGACTGGAGCCGATGCTGGCGCCGGGCGTCCGGGGCGGCCTGCGGGTCGACGGCGACCACCAGATCGATCCACGCCGGCTGGCCGCCGCCCTGCTGACCGCCTGCGAGCGTGCCGGGGTGGTCCTCCACCGCGAGCGGGCGGCGCGGCTGGCCGTGTCGGGCGGCCGGGCCTCGGGGGCGGTGCTCGCCGGGGGTACGGAGCTGGCGGCCGACCAGGTCGTACTGGCCGCGGGCAGCCTCAGCGGCCGCCTCCCGGGGCTGCCGGAGGAGGTCGTGCCGCCGGTCCGTCCGGTGAAGGGCCAGGTGCTGCGGCTGACCGTGCCCGTGCGGTACGCGCCGTTCCTGAGCCGGACGGTGCGGGCCGTGGTCCGCGGCAGCCACGTCTATCTCGTACCGCGCGAGAACGGCGAGCTGGTCGTCGGCGCCACCAGCGAGGAACTGGGCTGGGACACCACCGTCACCGCGGGCGGGGTCTACGAACTGCTGCGGGACGCCCACGAGCTGGTCCCCGGCATCACCGAACTGCCGCTCACCGAGACCCTGGCCGGCCTGCGCCCCGCCTCCCCCGACAACGCCCCGCTGCTCGGCCCGACCGCCCTGCCCGGCCTCCACCTCGCCACCGGCCACCACCGCAACGGGGTGCTGCTCACCCCCCTCACCGGTGACGTCATGGCGGAGGTCCTCACCGGCGGCGAGCCGCCCGAGCAGGCCCGCCCCTTCACCCCGCACCGCTTCCCGTCCGCCGCCCCCTCCGGGAGCCCCGCCGGCTCCTCCGTACGTCAGGAGCAGCCCGCATGACCGAGCCCGTGTCCCTCTGCGTGTCCGTGAACGGCGAACCGCGCCCGCTCTCCGCGGGCACCACCCTGGACGTACTGGTCGCCACCCTGACCGCCGCGCCCTCCGGGGTCGCCGCAGCCGTCAACGAGACCGTCGTACCGCGCGGCCGATGGGCCGCCACCGCGCTGGCCGACGGCGACCGGGTCGAGGTCCTGACCGCGGTCCAGGGGGGCTGACCCGTGTCCGACGACCTCCTCGCCCTCGGCTCCGCCGTCCTCGGCTCCCGGCTGATCATGGGCACCGGCGGGGCGCCCAGCCTCGACGTGCTGGAACGCTCGCTGATCGCCTCCGGCACCGAGCTGACCACGGTCGCGATGCGCCGCCTGGACCCGACGGTGCAGGGCTCGGTCCTCTCCGTCCTGGAGCGGCTATCGATCCGGGTGCTGCCGAACACCGCGGGCTGCTTCACCGCCGGTGAGGCCGTGCTGACCGCCCGGCTCGCCCGTGAGGCCCTCGGCACCGACTGGATCAAGCTGGAGGTGGTGGCCGACGAGCGGACCCTGCTGCCCGATCCGATCGAGCTGCTGGACGCGGCGGAGATCCTGGTGGACGACGGGTTCACCGTGCTGCCGTACACCAATGACGACCCGGTGCTGGCCCGGCGTCTCCAGGACGTGGGCTGCGCCGCGGTGATGCCGCTGGGCTCCCCCATCGGCTCCGGGCTCGGCATCCGCAACCCGCACAACTTCCGGCTGATCGTGGAGCAGGCCCGGGTGCCGGTGATCCTCGACGCGGGCGCGGGGACGGCCTCCGACGCGGCGTTCGCGATGGAGCTGGGGTGCTCGGCGGTGATGCTGGCGTCCGCGGTGACCCGGGCCCAGGAGCCCGAGCTGATGGCCTCGGCGATGCGGCACGCGGTGGCGGGCGGACGCCTGGCGTACCGGGCGGGCCGGATTCCGCGCCGCCACTTCGCCGAGGCGTCGTCGCCGGTGGAGGGGCGCGCGGTGCTGGACCCGGAGCGCCCGGCGTTCTGACTCCCGCGGAACGGCACGCGCTTCATGTCCCTGTCACGGCTCGGCTGCAGTACGGGCCCGGGACCGCCCCGGACCGCGAGGGGTGTCCTCGGCTGCTCGTAGACTCACTTGCGTGGATACGACCCTCCAGGACCCCCTCGTCGGGCAGCTGCTCGACGGCCGCTACCGCGTCGATGCCCGCATCGCCGTGGGCGGCATGGCCACGGTCTACCGGGCCATGGACACCCGGCTCGACCGGGTGCTCGCCCTCAAGGTGATGCACCCGACGCTGGCGGCCGACGCCACGTTCGTCGAGCGCTTCATCCGCGAGGCCAAGTCCGTGGCCCGGCTCGCGCACCCCAACGTGGTCGCGGTCTTCGACCAGGGCGCCCAGGGCCAGTACGTGTACCTGGCGATGGAGTACGTCGCGGGCTGCACGCTGCGCGACGTGCTGCGCGACCGCGGCGCGCTCCAGCCGCGGGCCGCCCTGGACATCCTGGAGCCGGTCCTCGCCGCCCTCGGCGCGGCGCACCGCGCGGGCTTCGTGCACCGCGACATGAAGCCGGAGAACGTCCTGATAGGGGACGACGGCCGGGTCAAGGTCGCCGACTTCGGACTGGTACGGGCGGTGGGCACCGCCACCGACACCACCGGGTCCGTCCTCGGCACGGTCTCCTACCTCGCCCCCGAGCAGATCGAGCACGGCACCGCCGACACCCGCAGCGACGTGTACGCCTGCGGCGTCGTCCTGTACGAGATGCTGACCGGGTCCAAACCGCACGGCGGCGACACCCCCGCCCAGGTCCTCTACCGGCACCTCAACGAGGCCGTGCCGCCGCCCTCGGCCGCCGTGCCGGGGCTTCCGTCCGGGCTCGACGCCCTGGTGGCGGGCGCCACCGCGCGTGACCCCGAGGGCCGCCCGTCCGACGCGGTGGCGCTGCTCGCGCGGACCCGTGAGGCCCGCGCCGGTCTCACCGACACCCAGCTGGACGCCGTACCGCCGCAGGCCACGGCCGAGACGCACGACGCCGCCGAGGACCGCACCAGCGTGATCCCGCGGCTGATCCCGGCCGGGCAAGGGGTCTCGCACCACACGAGCCGGCTGGAGACGCCGCCGCTGCCGCCGGAGCGGACCGCGGCGCCGGGCCGGGCGGGCCGCGGACCACGGCGCTCCGTGCTCGCCGCGGTCGTCGCCGTGCTGCTGGTGCTGGGGATCGGCACCGGCGTCTGGTACATCAACTCCGGCCAGTTCTCCCAGGTGCCCTCGCTGCTCGGCCAGACGCAGAAGGAGGCCGAGAAGCGGCTCTCCGACGCCGGTCTGGAGCTGAAGGGCGTGGAGCGGGCCTACAGCGACACCGTGGCGCGCGGCAAGGTCGTCGGCAGCGACCCGAAGTCCGGCGCCCGGGTCCGGGGCAACGACGCGGTGACGCTGGTCGTCTCGCGCGGCCCGGAGATCGTGCAGGTGCCGGACCTGCGGAACCTCTCGCTCGCCGACGCCAGGCAGGAGCTGAAGAAGGTCGGCCTGGTGCCGGGCATGGTCACCAAGGAGTTCGACGAGGAGACGGTACGGGGCGACGTGATCCGTACCGACCCGGCGGCGGGCACCGGGCGCCACCCCGACTCGGCCGTGGCCCTCGTCCTCAGCAAGGGCTCCCCGGTGGAGGTCCCCGATGTCACCGGACTCTCCGTCGAGGACGCCACCGCCACGCTCGCCGACGAGGGGCTGAAGGCGAAGGTGCTGCCGGGCCGGGTGCACTCGCCCGAGGTTGCGGGCGACATCGCCCGGCAGTCCCCCGGCGAGGGCGCCGAGGCCGCCGAGGGCGACACCGTCGAGCTCACGGTCTCCGAAGGCCCGCGCATGATCGACGTCCCGGACGTCACCGGCCAGGACCTCGACGACGCCACGGCCGAGCTGGAGAAGGCCGGCTTCGAGGTCAAGGTCGACCGTCCGTTCCTGTCCTTCAGCGACACCATCGCGAGCCAGTCCGTCAAGGGCGGCGACCAGGCCGCCGAGGGCAGCACCATCACCATCAAGACCAAGGGACTCTAGATCCACATGCGCAACCCAGTCGGCGGCCATGTCCCCGTGGCCGGCGGCCTCGCCAAGGTCGGTCTGCCCTACGCCCGCGAGATGGGGGCGGAGGCCGTCCAGGTCTTCGTCGCCAACCCGCGCGGCTGGGCCACGCCCGCCGGCGACCCGGCCCAGGACGAGCGGTTCCGCGCCGAGTGCGCCGCCGAGTCGATTCCGGCGTACGTCCACGCCCCCTACCTGATCAACTTCGGCTCGCACACGGCGGCGACCGTCGAGAAGTCCGTGGAGTCGCTGCGCCACTCGCTGCGCCGGGCCCGTGAGATCGGGGCGCTGGGCGTGGTGGTGCACACCGGCTCGGCGACCGGCGGCCGCCCGCGCGAGGAGGCCCTCGCCCAGGTGCGTACGTACCTGCGGCCGCTGCTGGACGAGCTGACCCGTGACGACGACCCGGATCTGCTGCTGGAGTCGACCGCCGGACAGGGCTTCTCGCTCTGCTCCCGGACCTGGGACTTCGGCCCGTACTTCGAGGCGCTCGACGCCCACCCCAAGCTCGGCGTCTGCCTCGACACCTGCCACATCTACGCGGCGGGCCACGATCTGGCCGGTCCGGCGGGCATGGCGCAGACCCTGGACCTGCTGGTGTCCACGGTCGGCGAGGGGCGGCTGAAACTCATCCACGCCAATGACTCCAAGGACGTGGTCGGCGCCCACAAGGACCGGCACGAGAACATCGGCTCCGGGCACATCGGCGAGGAGCCGTTCCGCGAGCTCTTCGCGCATCCGGCGACCGCTGGAGTGCCACTGGTCATCGAGACCCCGGGCGGCAAGGAAGGCCACGCGGCGGACGTGGCCCGGCTGAAGGAATTGCGCGCCCCACACCATTGAGGAATACCCCGCCGGGGTATACGGTTCCTGCTGTCGGCAGGGACCGCTACTCGGCATGGGGGATCGCATGGAGCACGGAACGAACCACGGGCAACACGCGGACACGGACCACATAGACCACTCCGGTCACACTGACCACTCCGGTCATGGTGCCCACGCCGCCCACGCCACCCACGACAGCCATGCCGCCCACACCGACCACACCGACCACCACAGCGGCCATCATCACGGCCACGGCGGCAAGGTCAGCTGGTCCATGGCCGCGCGCGCCACGCTGCACTGCCTCACCGGATGCGCCATCGGCGAAGTCCTCGGCATGGTGATCGGCACGGCGCTCGGCTGGGGCAACATGGCGACGATGGTGCTCGCGATCGTCCTGGCGTTCTTCTTCGGCTACACGCTGACGCTCCGCTCCATCCTGAAGGCGGGCGTCGACTTCGGCACCGCACTGCGGGTCGCGTTCGCCGCCGACACGCTGTCCATCGCCGTCATGGAGCTGATCGACAACGGCGTGATCGCCCTGTGGCCGGGCGCCATGGACGCCACCCTCGCCGACCTGCTGTTCTGGGCCACGCTGGCGCTCTCGCTCGCCGCCGCCTTCCTCCTCACCACACCGGTGAACAAGTGGATGATCGGCCGGGGCAAGGGACACGCGGTGGTGCACCAGTACCACTGAGGGGCGCGCAACGGGCCGCCCGACCCCGAGGCCGGCGGGTCAGAGCTCGGGGCCCTCCCCGGGCTCCTCCTGGTAGGAGTACCGCTGCTCGCGCCATGGGTCCCCGATGTTGTGGTAGCCGCGCTCCTCCCAGAAGCCGCGGCGGTCGGCCGTCATGTACTCGACGCCCCGGACCCACTTGGGGCCCTTCCAGGCGTAGAGGTGCGGCACGACCAGACGGAGCGGAAAACCGTGCTCGGCGGTGAGCAGCTCGCCTCCCTTGTGGGTGGCGAAAAGTGTTCGCTCCGACGCGAAGTCGGAGAGCCTCAGATTGGAGCTGAATCCGTACTCGGCCCAGACCATCACATGGGTGACGCCGGGCGCGGGCGGCGCGAGCTCCAGCACCGTACGGGCCAGGACACCGCCCCATTCGGCCCCGATCATGCTGAATTTCGTGACGCAGTGCAGGTCGGCGACTACCGAGGCGAAGGGCAGCGCCGAGAAATCCTGATGGTTCCAGCAGTGCTTCTCACCGTCCGCGGTGGCCCCGAAGACCCGGAACTCCCAGCGGTCGGGCTTGAACTTCGGAACGGGCCCGTAGTGGGTAACCGGCCAACCTCGCTGCAGTCGCTGCCCCGGGGGAAGCCCGGCCTGTTCTGACGCGCGGTGTTCCCGGCTTTCCGGCTGGCCCATGTCTCCATGGTGACAGACAGGCAGGGGTGGTCCCGACCAACTTGGCGGCAATCCGGACAACTCCTAGTAAGTACTCACTTACTGGACGCGTTGGGGATGCGATGACAGGATGCGGCCAATCTGCCCATTCCACCGGTCGGAAGGAGCCTCTGCGATGCAGGGCGACCCCGAGGTCCTTGAGTTCCTGAACGAGCAGCTGACGGCGGAACTGACCGCCATCAACCAGTACTTCCTCCACGCGAAGATGCAGGAGAACTTCGGCTGGACGAAGCTCGCAAAGTACACCCGCTCCGAGTCCTTCGACGAGATGAAGCACGCGGAGATCCTTACGGACCGCATCCTCTTCCTCGACGGGCTGCCCAACTACCAGCGGCTCTTCCATGTGCGGGTGGGGCAGACCGTCACCGAGATGTTCCAGGCCGACCGGCAGATCGAGGTGGAGGCGATCGACCGCCTCAAGCGCGGGATCGAGCTGATGCGCGGCAAGGGCGACATCACGTCGGCGAACATCTTCGAGTCGATCCTGGAGGACGAGGAGCACCACATCGACTACCTCGACACCCAGCTGGAACTGGTCGAGAAGCTCGGCGAGCCGCTGTACATCGCCCAGGTGATCGAGCAGCCCGACAGCTGACCGGCCAGGCGGGCCGGTCGGGACGGCTCGACCCGGCCGGTCAGGCCGCGTCGGAGAGCGGGGACTCCTGCTTCTTCCGGTCGAACAGCTCGCGGCGCGGACACGCGCCGCGGCCGAGCACGGCCTGGATGGCCCGGACACAGCCGCCGCAGTCGGTGCCCGCCTTGCAGACGGAGGCGATCTGCCGGGGGGTGCAGGCTCCGGCGTCCGCATGCTCCTTGACCTGCTTCTCCGTGATGCCGAAGCACGAGCAGACGTACACGCGGATTCACCTCCCGGGCGGGATCGGTCGTTCTCTGCCACCCCGTCTGTCGGTGAGGCATACCTAACCTTACCCGGCGCCGAAACGTGCCGAAAGCCTCCGGACGCCCTGTGGGGCACGGATCACATCGATCCGTGCCCCACAGTCGTGCGTCGTGCGCGTACCGCTTACTGGTCCCGGTACATCTCGGCGACCAGGAAGGCCAGGTCGAGGGACTGGCTGCGGTTGAGCCGCGGGTCGCAGGCCGTCTCGTAGCGCTGGTGCAGGTCGTCCACGAAGATCTCGTGCCCGCCGCCGACGCACTCGGTGACGTCGTCGCCGGTGAGCTCGACGTGGATGCCGCCGGGGTGCGTGCCGAGGGCCTTGTGCACCTCGAAGAAGCCCTTGACCTCGTCCAGGACGTCGTCGAAGCGGCGCGTCTTGTGGCCGGAGGCGGCCTCGAAGGTGTTGCCGTGCATCGGGTCGGTCACCCAGGCCACGGTGGCGCCGGAGGCGGTGACCTTCTCGACCAGGGTCGGGAGCTTGTCACGGACCTTGTCGGCGCCCATCCGGACGATGAAGGTCAGCCGGCCGGGCTCGCGGTCCGGGTCGAGGCGCTCGACGTAACCGAGTGCCTCCTCGACCGTGGTCGTCGGGCCGAGCTTGATCCCGATGGGGTTGCGGATCTTCGAGGCGAACTCGATGTGCGCGCCGTCCATCTGGCGGGTGCGCTCACCGATCCAGACCATGTGGCCGGAGGTGTCGTACAGCTCGCCGGTGCGCGAGTCGGTACGGGTCAGCGCCGACTCGTAGTCCAGCAGCAGGCCCTCGTGCGAGGCGAAGAACTCGACCGCCTTGAACTCGGCCGGGTCCGTCCCGCACGCCTTCATGAAGTTCAGCGCGTTGTCGATCTCGCGGGCGAGCGCCTCGTAGCGCTGGCCGGACGGGGACGACTTCACGAAGTCCTGGTTCCAGGCGTGCACCTGGCGCAGGTCGGCGTAACCACCGGTGGTGAAGGCACGGACCAGGTTCAGCGTGGAGGCGGACGCGTGGTACATCCGCTTCAGCCGCTCCGGGTCCGGGACCCGGGCCTCCTCGGTGAAGGCGAAGCCGTTGACGGAGTCGCCGCGGTAGGTCGGCAGGGTGACGCCGTCACGGGTCTCGGTGGACTTGGAGCGCGGCTTGGAGTACTGCCCGGCGATCCGGCCCACCTTGACGACGGGCACGGAGGCCGCGTACGTCAGCACGGCGCTCATCTGGAGCAGCGTCTTCAGCTTGGCGCGGATGTGGTCGGCCGACACGCCGTCGAAGGCCTCGGCACAGTCACCGCCCTGGAGCAGGAACGCCTCGCCCTTGGCGACGGCTCCCATACGGGCACGCAGCTGATCGCACTCGCCCGCGAAGACGAGCGGCGGATACGACGCGAGTTCCGCGAGTACATCGCGCAGAGCCTCGGCATCGGGGTACTCGGGCTGCTGCGCCGCGGGAAGGTCTCGCCAGGTGTGGCCACCGGCGACAGAGGTATTGGCGTTCACGGTCACGACTCCCACACTACGGGGTCCGGCGGCGGCACCCTCCCGAAAGCTCAATAGTTGAGACACGCGCTCGTTCGGCGCGGGTGTCGGTTAGGGTTCCGTACATGTTCGCGCAGACGACCCAGAACTGGTGGTGGACCGCTCATCCGGCGGCCCACTGATCGATCGCGCGCACAGACCACGCGAAGGCCGCCCGAGGGGCGGCCTTCTCCGCGTTTTCGGGAGCCGTTCCTCCGCACCGGAAGGAACCTCCCATGCCCCGCCAGTCCCCCACGCCGCACCGCACCGAGTCCGTCGTCGCCGGGCTGCTGCGCGAGGACGGCCCGCCGTTCGCGCTGCTGCGCAGGCGCACCCCCGGCCGCGACCACGACACCGTCGAGGTGCTGACCGGCCGGGTACGGGAGGCCGAGCGGCTCGCCGATCTCCCGGTCGGCCCGCTGCCCTCGCTCGCCCTGGTCCCGTTCCGGCAGATCGCCGAGCGCGGTTTCGACGTACGCGACGACGGGACGCCACTGTCCGTGCTGGTCGCCGACGCGACGTACGAGCTGCCGCTCGCCGAGGTGCTGGAGCAGCTGCCGGTGCGGGACGTACGGGTCGAGGGCGGGGCGTTCGACGTCGGGGACGAGGAGTACGCCGGGATCGTGCGGCGGGTCGTCGAGGACGAGATCGGGCGGGGCGAGGGCGCGAACTTCGTCGTCCGGCGGACCTTCCGGGGCGAGATCCCCGGCTTCGGCCGGGCTGACGCGCTGGCTCTCTTCCGGCGGCTGCTGGCCGGTGAGCGCGGCGCGTACTGGACCTTCGTCGTGCACACCGGGGCCAGGACGCTGGTCGGCGCCAGTCCGGAGGTGCATGTGCGGATGTCGGGCGGGACGGTGGTGATGAACCCGATCAGCGGGACGTACCGCTACCCCGCCGGGGGCCCGACCGCGGAGAGCCTGCTGGCCTTCCTCGCCGACCGCAAGGAGACCGAGGAGCTCTCCATGGTGGTCGACGAGGAGCTGAAGATGATGTGCACCGTCGGCGACATGGGCGGGGTGGTGGTCGGGCCGCGGCTCAAGGAGATGGCCCACCTCGCCCACACCGAGTACGAGCTGCGCGGGCGTTCCTCGCTGGATGTGCGGGAGGTGCTGAAGGAGACCATGTTCGCGGCGACGGTCACCGGCTCCCCGGTGCAGAACGCCTGCCGGGTCATCGAGCGGTACGAGCCCGGCGGGCGCGGCTACTACGCGGGGGCGCTGGCGCTGCTGCGGCAGGAGCCGGACGGCGCGCAGAGCCTGGACTCGCCGATCCTGATCCGTACCGCCGACATCTCGGCCGGCGGCGAGCTGCGGGTGCCGGTCGGGGCGACGCTGGTGCGCCACTCCGATCCGGACGGCGAGGTCGCCGAGACCCATGCGAAGGCGGCCGGGGTGCTGGCCGCCCTCGGGGTGCGCCCCGGCCGGCCGCGGGACGAGGCGTCCCGGCCCCGCCTGGCGGCCGACCCCCGGGTGCGGGCGGCGCTGGACGCCCGGCGGGACGGCCTCGCCCCGTTCTGGCTGCGGATGCAGGAGCGCGCCCGCGACCTGTCCGGCCGGGCCCTGGTGGTCGACGGCGAGGACACCTTCACCGCGATGCTGGCACACCTGCTGCGCTCCTCGGGCCTGGACGTGTCGGTGTGCCGCTTCGACGAGCCTGGGCTGCGGGAGCGGGTACGGGCGCACCGGGGGCCCGTCGTGCTCGGGCCCGGGCCCGGGAATCCGGGCGACGCCGCCGATCCGAAGATGCGGCTGCTGCGCGGCCTGGCCGCGGAACTGGTCCGGGACCACCGGCACGGGCTGCTGGGGGTCTGCCTGGGCCATGAGCTGATCGCGGCCGAGCTGGGTCTGGAGATCGTCCGCAAGACCGTCCCGTACCAGGGCGCGCAGACCCGGATCGACCTGTTCGGGCGGCCGGAGACGGTCGGCTTCTACAACAGCTTCACCGCGCGCTGCGACGCGGACGCGGTCACGGAGCTGGCGGCGCACGGCATCGGGGCGAGCGTGGACGCGGCAACCGGTGAGTTGCACGCGCTGCGCGGGCCGGGGTTCGCCTCGGTGCAGTTCCACCCGGAGTCGGTGCTGACGCTGCGCGGGGCGGGGATCGTGTCGGAGCTGCTGGCGGGGCTGCCGGTGGCGGGCTGAGGGGGCGGGCGGTCCCGGCGCCTCAGCCCTTCGGGGCCGCCGGGACCAGTACGTTCTCGCTGCGGCGGCCGGCCAGGTAGTCGGCGACGTTCCGCACGGTGGTGTCGATGATCTGGCCCACCGCGTCCTCGGTGTAGTACGCCTGGTGGGAGGTGACGATGACGTTCGGGAAGGTGACGAGCCGGGCCAGGGTGTCGTCGTCGATGCCCTCCAGCGACTTGTCGAGGAAGAAGAGCCCGGCCTCCGCCTCGTAGACGTCGAGTCCGACGCCCAGGAAGCGGCCCGCGCGCAGTTCGGCGACGAGTGCGGTGCTGTCGATGAGCCCGCCCCGGCTGGAGTTGACCAGGATCGCGTCGTCCTTCATCCGGGCCAGGGCGTCCGCGTCGATGATGTGGTGGGTGGCGGGGAGCAGCGGGACGTGCAGGCTGATCAGGTCGGCCTCGGCGAGCAGCTGCTCCCTGGGCACGTAGGTCATGCCGAGGCCGACGCAGGCGGGGTTCTCCGCGACGTCCCAGCCGAGCAGCTTCATGCCGAAGCCGTGGGCGATGCGGGTGAAGGCCTCGCCGATCTTCCCGGTGCCGATCACGCCCGCGGTGCGGCCATGCATGTCGCGTCCGAGGAGTCCGTCGAGCCGGAAGTCGAAGTCGCGGGTGCGGCTCGCGGCGCGGATGATCCGGCGGTTGACGGCCATCGCGAGGGTCCAGGCGAATTCCGCGACGGAGTACGGCGAGTAGGAGGAGACGCGGGCGACCCGCAGGGCGAGGCGCTCGGCGACGTCGAGGTCGATGTTGTTGAAGCCGGTGGAGCGCTGGGCGATCATCTGTGTGCCGCCCGCCGCGAGGGTCTGGAGCACTCTGGCCCCGAGGTCGGCGTTGACGCTGGTGGAGATGATCTCGTAGCCCGCCGCGATGGGGGCGGTGTCCCTGTTCAGGAAGACGTCCAGGCAGCGGACCTCGTGCTGTCCCGCGAAGGCCCGCTCGATCAGCGGCTTCTCGTCGGACTGCACACCGAAGGCCAGGATCTCCACGGCTTCTCCCGTCGCTCGCGCGGACCGGCGTCCGGGACCCGGTGCCGGGACCGGGCCCCGCCCCTGTGCCGGTCCTCGCGAATATACGGTCCGCCCGGCCGCCCCGCCGCTCGGACCGGGCGGCGGGCGGGTGGTGCTCAGGCGTCGTCGAGGCCGCGCTCGATGGCGTAGCGCACCAGCTCCACGCGGTTGTGCAGCTGGAGCTTGCCGAGGGTGTTCTGCACGTGGTTCTGCACGGTGCGGTGCGAGATGACCAGCCGTTCGGCGATCTGCTTGTACGAGAGTCCCTTGGCGACCAGCCGGAGGACCTCGGTCTCGCGTTCGGTGAGCCGGGGTGCCTTGGGCTCGTCGGCGGCGGCCGGTGCGGGGTCGGAGGCGAGCCTGCGGTACTCGCCGAGGACCAGTCCGGCCAGGCCCGGGGTGAAGACCGGGTCGCCGACGGCGGTCGACCGCACGGCCTCGGTCAGCTCCTGCGTGCTGGCCGACTTGAGGAGGTATCCGGTGGCGCCGGACTTGACCGCCTCCAGGACGTCGGCGTGCTCGCCGCTCGCGGAGAGCACCAGCACCCGCAGTCCGGGGTGGGAGCCGACGAGCTCCTTGCAGACCTGGACGCCGGGCATTCCGGGGAGGTTGAGGTCGAGCACCAGGACGTCGGGGGAGGCGGCCTTCGCCCTGCGGACCGCCTGCGGTCCGTCACCCGCGGTCGCCACCACGTCGAAGCCGGACTCGGACAGGTCGCGGGCGACGGCGTCGCGCCACATCGGGTGGTCGTCCACCACCATCACCCTGATGGGGTGTTCCGGGCCGCCCCCGGTGGTCTCCGTGCTCATCTCGCTGTTCCCGCCTTCCCCCGTGGATCCTTCGAAACCTTCGAAACCTTCGGCATCCTCAGCTCGACCTCGGTGCCCTGGCCGGGGACCGAGATCAGCTCGGCCGTGCCGCCCAGGTCGCGCAGCCGGCCGCGGATCGACAGGGCCACCCCCATCCGGCCCTCGCCCTCGGCCTGGGCGAGCCGGCCCTCCGGGATTCCGGGGCCGTCGTCGCGGACCGTCACGATCACCTCGTCCGGCCAGTCCTCGACGAGGATCCAGGCCTGGGCACTCTCCCCCGCGTGCGCCCTGACATTGTCCAGCGCGGCGCCGACGGCGGCCGCCAGTTCGCGCGCGGCCGCCGGGGCGAGCAGCACCGGGGCGCCGGGCTCGGCGAAGCTGGTCCGGGAGCCCGCGTGCGGGGCGAGCAGGGAGCGCAGGTCGCAGGGGGCGTTGCCGGACGGCTCGTCGTCGGCCTCCACCCGGCGGACCACGGCGCCCTCGGCGGCGTCCTCGGAGACCCGGTCGGCCGGCACCAGCCCGCTGGAGACCAGGCTGCGCAGGGCGATCTCCTGCTCCCCGGCGAGCCTGCCCAGCTCGGCCGCCTCGCCGCCGAGCGCGGTGCCGCGGCGCTGCACCATCGCGAGGACCTGGAGCACGCTGTCGTGGATGTCGCGGGCCAGCCGCTCCCGTTCGCGGGTGGCGGCCTCGATCTCCAGGGCTCGGGCGAGAGTGCGCTCACTGGCGCGGGCGACCTCGACGACGTACCCGATCGCGATGGAGGCGACCCAGACCAGCAGCACGTTGTGGAAGGTGTCCCGGCTGGGGTCGCCGCGTTCGACGATGTTGGCGACGGCGACGAAGGTGGAGGCGAAGGCGGCCCAGCGCCAGCCTCCCTTGATCGCGAAGGCCAGCACCGAGCCCGCGGTCCAGATCGACGGCAGCGTCGGGCCGTCGACCTGCTGGGCCTCGAAGTCGGCGAGCGGGGTGAGGAGTATCCCGGCGAGCGCGATCGCCAGGTCCGCGCCGAGGAAACGCCTGGTGCAGGCGGTGGCGCCCGCGACCTTCGGGAGGGTGGCGAGCGTCCAGACCACCATCACCGTCAGGAAGACGACGGCCACCCACGGCCGGTCGTACTTCGCCCGTCCGAAGACGGAGAGCAGCACCGCGTAAATCATGGTGAGAATGCGGTACGCGGTCAGCGCACGCCACAGCGGCTGCTCGACCGACATCCGTACGACGCGCACGCGCCCGGCCACTTCCCCACACCCCCCGGACGGCACCGGCGCGCGCACGCGCCGTACCGTTCCTTCAGTCCTGTGCCCCGGACCCGTCGTTCCTGTGCTTCTCCGCCTCGGCCCTGTGCTTCGCCTCTTCGGCGATCTGCCGCTTGGCGGCCGTCGCGTAGATGTCGACGTACTCCTGGCCGGAGAGCTTCATGATCTCGTACATCACCTCGTCGGTGACCGAGCGAAGGATGAAGCGGTCCCCGTCCATGCCGTGGTAGCGGCTGAAGTCGAGCGGCTTGCCGATCCGGATGCCCGGGCGCATCAGCTTGGGCATCACCTGGCCGGGCGGCTGGATCTTCTCCGTGTCGATCATCGCGACGGGGATGACGGGCGCGCCGGTGGCCAGCGCCACCCGGGCGAGACCGCCGGGCTTGCCGCGGTAGAGGCGGCCGTCGGGCGAGCGGGTGCCTTCCGGGTAGATGCCGAACAGGCCGCCGCTCTCGATCACCTGGATGCCCGCCTTGATGGCCGCCTCACCGGCGCCGCGGGTGCCGGAGCGGTCCACCGGGAGCTGGCCGACGCCCTTGAAGAAGGCGGCGGTCAGCTTGCCCTTCACGCCGGTGCCGGTGAAGTACTCGGACTTGGCGATGAAGGTGACCTTGCGGTCCAGGACGGCCGGCAGGAAGAAGGAGTCGGAGAACGACAGGTGGTTGCTCGCGAGGATCGCCGGTCCCTGCGCGGGGATGTTCTCCAGGCCCTCCACCCACGGCCGGAAGGCGAGCTTCAGCCCTCCGCCGATGGAGAACTTCATTGCGCCGTAGATCAACTCGGGTGCCTCCTGTGTGCTGTCCGACAGACCATATCCCGTGCGCGGCCCGGCACGGGGCCGTTGCGGCGGCCCGTGCCGGTGACGGCCCTGGTCGGTGTCAGCCCGGTCGCGTACGGTGAAGCAATCCTCTTCACTACTCCCCTTTTGCGCTCCCCCGCGAGCCTCACGAACAGGAGACCTTGGTGCCGGTCCTTCCCGGAGCCGAGCCGTTCCGCCACGAGGGCGGAGAGGTCGGCGTCCTCCTCTGTCACGGATTCACCGGTTCCCCGCAGTCGCTGCGCCCCTGGGCCCGTTATCTGGCGGAGCGCGGGCTCACCGTCTCGCTGCCGCTGCTGCCGGGGCACGGCACCCGCTGGCAGGACATGCAGCTCACCGGCTGGCAGGACTGGTACGCGGAGGTGGACCGGGAGCTGCGCGCCCTGCTGGAGCGGTGCACCCGGGTCTTCGTCTTCGGGCTGTCCATGGGCGGCGCGCTGACGCTGCGGCTGGCGGCGAAGCACGGCGAGGCGATCAGCGGCCTGGTGCTGGTCAACCCGGCGAACAAGGTGCACGGTCTGGCGGCGCACGCGCTGCCGGTCGTCCGCCATCTGGTGCCCACGACGAAGGGGCTGGCCAGCGACATCGCCCTGGCGGGTTCCGACGAGGTGGGGTACGACCGGGTGCCGCTGCACGCGGCGCACTCGCTGCGGAAGTTCTTCCGGCTGGTCGACGCCGAGCTGCCCCAGGTCACCCAGCCGATCGTGCTGCTGCACAGCCCGCAGGACCATGTGGTGCCGCCCGTGGACTCGGCGCGCATCCTGAGCCGGGTGTCGTCGACGGACGTCGAGGAGATCCTGCTGGAACAGAGCTACCACGTGGCGACGTTGGACCACGATGCGGAGCGGATCTTCGACGAGAGCTACCGGTTCATCGGCCGCCTCGCCCCGAGCGTCGGTAAGAAGGGGAGCACGTCAGGTGGCTGAGCACGACGCGGAGCGCGCGGGCAGCGAGGAGGAGCGCGAGCCGCTTCCCGCAGAGGGCGCGGCCGCGCCCGACGACGGCACGGGCCAGGAGGAGACCGCGCCCCGGACGGCCGCGCCGGGTGCCGGGGGCGGCGGCGAGGGGGCACCGGTCGACGAGGAGGCCGCGTGGCGGGCGATCGTCGCGGGGTACGGCGAGGAGCCGCCGGATCCGCCGGGCGCCAAGCCGTTCCGGTCGGTCGAGGACCTCGCGCTGCTGGAGAACGACGGGGCCGGCACCCCCGGCCCCGAGGGGCCCGGCACCCCGGAGATCGACAAGGGGCTCGGCAAGAAGCGGCCGAGGCCGCCGGAGAAGCCGCTCGGCAGCTCGGTCGTCTTCGCCCCCGGTGTGATGGGTCCGCGCGACTACGGGCTCCAGGAGCCGAAGGACGACGACCTCGACGAGAACGACGAGGGGCATTTCGTCCCCCCGGAGCCCCCGCCGCTGCCGGAGGCCGACGCCACGGCCAAGTTCGCCTGGCTCGGGGTGGTCGGCGGTCCGGTGCTGATGCTGCTCGCGGTGGTGCTGGGCTGGGAGATGACGTGGTGGTTCACCACGGTCTGCATCGGCGGCTTCCTGGGCGGTTTCGTCACGCTGGTGGCCCGGATGAACGACGACGGGGAGGACGACGACGACCCCGGGCGCGGCGCGGTGGTCTGAGCAGCCGCGGCCCTCAGGGCTTCAGTGCGGGGACCCGCAGCGCGGCCAGCACCGGAAGGTGGTCGGTGGCCGTGCGCAGGTCCGCGTCGGCGACCCCCGGCAGCCCGGCGGGGACGCCGCAGCCGAGCACCTCGATCCCGGGTGTCGCGAAGACCGCGTCGATCCGGCGCTCCGGGCGGCTTGCCGGGTAGGTGTGCTCGCCGCCCCAGGGGCGTACCGTCCAGCAGTCCTGGAGCCCGCCGGCCAGCCGGGCGAAGGCCCCGCCCGGCGGTACGTCGTTGAGGTCACCGGCCGCGACGGCGTGCTCGACGCCCATCGCGTCCATCCGCTCCAGCACCGCCCCGGCCTGGGCGAGGCGTTCCTCGCGCTGCAGGCTCAGGTGGAAGCTCAGCAGGCCGATCCGGGTGCCCGCGATCCGTACCACGGAGGTGGCCAGGCCCCTGCGGTGCTGCCCGGGGGTGAGCGGCAGCAGAACGTCCTCCGTGCGCTCCACCGTGGCCCGCAGCGAGCAGAGCAGCAGCGGACCGGCCGCCGTGGCGCCGCCGCCGAGGACGACCAGATCGGTGCGGGCGGCGAGCCAGGCGGCGCGCTTGCGCCAGCGGAAGAAGCGCGGGGCCTCCTGGATGAACACCAGATCGGGGGCGCAGGCGCCGATGACGCGGACCAGCGCTCCGGGGTCGTCGCGCATCGAGCGGATGTTGTAGCTCAGCACCCGGACGACGGCCGAACCATCCGGCTCGGTACGGGAGTCGGGCAGTGGCGTCAGGACCATGGGCCTCACGATACGACGGACGCCCGCCGCTCCCCCAGGGGCGCGACGGGCGTCCGTCGTGTCGTGCGCGGGTGCGGCTCAGCCCTGACGGGCCAGGTCCGCGGCACCGACCAGCCCGGCCTCGCCGCCGAGGCGGGCGGCGAGCACCTGGGCGTGCGGGCGCCATTCGCCGCCGATCAGCCAGCGCCGGAAGGACTTGCGGATCGGGTCGAGGACCAGCTCGCCCTCGTCCGAGACCCCGCCGCCGACGATGAACGCGGACGGGTCGAAGAGCGAGGCGAGGTCGGCGAGTCCGGCACCGGCCCAGCGGGCCAGCTCGCGGAAGGAGTCGATCGCCACCGGGTCGCCCTGCCGGGCGGCCTGGCTGATGTGCTTGCCCTCGATGCCGTCCACCGTGCCGTCGCCGAGCGACAGCAGGACCGTGGCGTTCTCGGGGGTGGCGTTGGCGCGCTGCCGGGCGTAGCGGACCAGCGCCCGGCCGGAGGCGTACTGCTCCCAGCAGCCCTGGCTGCCGCAGCCGCAGAGCAGACCGTCCGGGACGACCCGGATGTGGCCGAACTCGGCGGCCACGCCGAAGCGTCCGCGGCGCAGCTTGTTGCCGATGATGATGCCGCCGCCGAGCCCGGTGCCGAGCGTGATGCAGATGACGTCGTCGTGGCCCTGTCCGGCGCCGAAGCGGTACTCGCCCCAGGCGGCGGCGTTGGCGTCGTTCTCCACGACGACCGGGAGGCCGACGCGCTGCTCGACCTTGTCCTTCAGCGGTTCGTGCCGCCAGTTGATGTTCGGGGCGAACAGCACGGTGGCGCGCTTGTCGTCGACGTATCCGGCGGCGCCGATGCCGACGGCCTCGATGCTCCGGCCCTCGCTCGCACCGGACACGGCCGTCGCGATCGCGTCCACGATGCCGTCGGCGGTCGGCGGGGTCGGCACCTTGTGCGTGGAGAGGATGCGGCCCTCTTCGTCGACCACGCCAGCTGCGATCTTCGTGCCGCCGATATCGACGCCGATGGTGAGTCCCATGAATCCCTCAGTTCCGGTCGTGCCCCGCTGGGGCAACCGTACCCGAGCCGGGAGCCCGCCCAGCGGCGCCGGTCAGTCGAGGTCGATGTGCTCGCCCGCGGCGGGCGGCTCGTCGCGCGGGTCGGTGGGATCACCGGCCCGCTTCTCCGTACCGGCCCCGTCGGCGGCGGCCCCGTCGGCGGCGGTACGGGTCCAGCGGCGCTCCTGGCCCTCGACGGCGGAGCGGTAGGCGGCGAGCAGTTCGCTGCCGGCCGCGGCGATGTGGTCGAAGACCTCGGGGTTGCGCTCGATGACGGGCTCGACCGCGGACCTGGCCTGCTTGATGATCTGCTGCACCGTGCCCTGGGCCGCGGCGCCGAGCAGCGGCGTCTGGAGGGACGAGACCTTCTCGGCGACGGCGTCGACCAGCTTGCGCAGCTCCTCCGCGGCGGAGCCGGGCGGCGGGCCGTGCTGGGCGCGGCGGCGGGCCTTCTCCGCTTCGAGGTCCTCGGCGCAGGCGCTCGCCCACGCGTCGTCGTCGGCGGGACGATCGGTGGCTTCGCTCATGGCGGACTCCTGCGACGTGGTGTGCGGCGGCCCGGCGTACGCGGTCGCCTGCTACCGACGTTACCCGAACGGCCGGGTGCCGTTCAGCCCGTCCGGGGCCAGAGGCCGGGGTCCGGGGTGAAGCGGACCCGGAGCAGTCCGTCGGTGAGCGAGGCGCCGGAGACGGTGCAGCGGCGCAGCCCGGACTCCAGTGGCACGGTCCGGTGGAACGGGCCCACCGTGAGCAGCAGTTCGTCGCCGCGGCGGACCAGCCGGAGGTCCTTCTTGGCGGCGCCGGGCAGCGGCAGGCACCAGACCAGGACCGGTGCGCCGTCGTCGGTGGGCGGGGTGCTCACGATCCGGCTGCCGGGCAGCAGGGCGCCGAGGCCGTCCGGGGCGTCGGGCACCTCGATCCACCAGGGGTCCTCGGCCCGGCCGGGGCCCGGTACGCCGGGTTCCGCGGCGGGTGCGGCGTGCTCGGCGAGGCGGGCGAGGTCGTCCAGGCCGCGCGGGTCGCGGCCCAGGTGGGGCACCTCGCGCAGCTCGGCGTGGGGCGCCCACTCCGCCCGCCAGCGGTCGACGGTCTTCTCCTGCTGTGCGGCGAGCCCGGCGAACCAGGGGTCGGCCGCGTGCCGGGGCAGGAGGCGGTTCACCGCGAGGGTGTCGACCCGCAGCCCGTGCAGGGCGAGGCCGGTGCGGGCGGTGCGCAGGGCGTCCTCGGCGGCGGGGCCGGGCTCGGCGACCAGCCGGAGCGTGGTGGCGCGGTCCTCTATCAGGGCCTGGACGGCGGCCAGCTCGGCGTCCTTGCGGGCGGCCGCCTCGTACAGCCACTGGGCGGGCATGGGGACCCCGGCGAGCTGGGCGAGCATCGGGCGCAGGGCGCGGGCGGCCTGCCGCTCCGGGGGCAGCAGCCTGCGCAGATAGCGGCGCAGCCGGGCAGGGAGGGAGAGCAGGTCGAGAGCCTCGCGCAGCGGTGGCAGGTCGACGACCAGGAGGTCGTGGCCGCGGCGCGACCAGTCGCCCTCGGCGGCGCGGCGCAGGCTGTGCAGCAGGGCGAGCTGGGTGCTGCCGGGGAGTTCGGTGATCTCCTCGCCGTCCAGCCGGTTGCCGCCGAGCAGGTCGAGGACGCCGGACGCCCGGTCCTGGAGGGCGAGGAGCTCGCCGCGGAAGTGTTCGGCGGAGTCGATGCGGGCGGTCCACAGCCCGTCGGTGACCTCGGTGGGTTCGCTCTCCCCGGGGAGGCCGGGTATGCCGTCGGCGGTCAGCAGCAGGGCGCGCTCGCCGCGGCGGGCGGCGGCCAGCGCGGTGGCCGCCGCGACGGTGGTACGGCCCGCGCCGCCGGGGCCGGTGACGAGGACCGTACGCATCCGGGTCAGGCCTTCGGGACGGACTCGACGCGCTTCTTCAGACCGGCCAGGGCGCGGTCGATGATGACCTTCTCCGCCTTGCGCTTGATCATGCCGAGCATCGGGATCTTGACGTCGACGGTCAGCAGGTAGGTGACCTCGGTGCGGTCGCCGCCGAGGTCGGTCAGGATGTAGGAGCCGTCGATGGCGCGCAGCATCTGGGACTTGACGAGCGTCCAGCTGACCTCGTTCCCGCCGGTCCAGGTGTAGGCGAGGGTGTGGTCGTCCTTGATCGCTCCGGCGTCGAGGACGAGCCGGACCTGCTCGGCGCGGCCCTGCCCGTCGGTGGCGAGGACCTCGGCCTCCTTGACCTCTCCGGTCCACTCCGGGTAGCGGGCGAAGTCGGCGATCACGCCCATGACGTCGGCCGGTGCCGCCTCGATCGTGATGCTCGACCTGGTGTGTTCAGCCATCGCTGTGGCTCCTCCAGTGCGGTGTACCCGGTGCGTCGGCAGAGACCCTGCCGTCAGAAGGCTATCGCGTGTGCGCGGTGCCCCGTCCCGGGGTCCGGCGCCCGGCGCGGTCACCACTCCAGGGCCCATGGCCTGCCGGTGGACGCGAAGTGACCGACGTTCACACACTCGGTGGCGCCGATCCGCATCCGGCGCACCAGCGGCTGGTGGACATGGCCGAAGAGGGCGTAGCGGGGGCGGGTCGCGCGGATGGCCTCCAGCAGTGCCCGGCTGCCGCGTTCGAAGCGGCGCGCCACGGTGTCGTAGGTCAGCTCCGGCACCTCGGGCGGGATGTGGGTGCAGAGCACGTCGACCGGGCCGAGCGCCTCGATCTTCGCCGCGTACTCCTCGTCATCGATCTCGTACGGGGTCTTCATCGGGGTTCGCAGTCCGCCGCCGACGAAGCCGAAGACCCGGCCGCCGATCTCGGCCCGCTGCCCGTCCAGGACGGTGGTGCCGGGGTGGGCGTACTCGGACCAGAGGTCCGGGATGTCGACGTTGCCGTAGGTGGCATAGGTGGGTGCCGGGAAGGCGGCGAAGAGTTCGGCGTACTGTCTGCGCACCGCGGAGACGATCGCGGCGTCGCGGTCGATGCCCGCCCACAGGCTCCGGCCGAACGCGCGCGCCTCCTCGAAGCGGCGCGCGGTGCGCAGGGCGACGATCCGGTCGGCGTTCTCCACACCGAAGAGGTCGGGGAAGATGCCGCGGGAGTGGTCGGCGTAGTCGAGGAAGAGCACCAGGTCGCCGAGGCAGACCAGTGCGTCGGCGCCGTCCCCGGCGCGGGCCAGTGCCTCGCTGTTGCCGTGCACATCGCTGACCACATGGACACGTGTGCGCTTCCTCGCGCCCCGTACGACCCGCTCTCCCACTGCCATGGCGATCACCCTAGAACTCCGCCCGTCACCTCGGTAGGCCCCACCGACCTGCGCATATCGCCGCCCTGTCCGACGGGTGGACTACTGTGCGGCCAAGGATCACCGCGATGTGTGACGCATAAGACATCTGGCCCGGACCCCCTATCGGGAACCTTGTACTCGTGGGTAACGTCCGGGCAGTCCAGTTGTGCTCGTCCCACCGAGCACGAGCCAGTCTTGGACCGCAGCCGGTGCGTCACACAGAGCCGTGGCACCGGAGCCCGATGAGGAGCAGCAGTCTTGCGCGAGTTCAGCCTTCCGGCCCTGTACGAGGTCCCCTCGGACGGCAACCTGACGGATCTCATCCGCCGCAATGCCGCTCAGCATCCCGATGTCGCGGTGATGAGCCGCAAGGTGGCGGGCGTCTGGACCGACGTCGACGCCCGGCAGTTCCTGGCCGAGGTCAGGGGCGTCGCCAAGGGACTGATCGCGGCCGGCGTCGAGCCGGGTGACCGGGTGGCCCTGCTCTCGCGGACCCGGTACGAGTGGGTGCTGTTCGACTTCGCGATCTGGAGCGCGGGCGCGGTCACCGTCCCGGTGTACGAGACCAGCTCGCCCGAGCAGATCCAGTGGATCCTCGGTGACTCCGGCGCCGTGCTCTGCCTGGTGGAGTCCGCCGGGCACGAGGCGTCCGTGGAGTCCGTCCGGGCCGACCTGCCCGCGCTGAAGAGCATCTGGCAGATCGACGACGACGCGGTCCGGCGGCTCACCGCGAGCGGTGCGGACGTCCCGGACGAGACGCTGGACCTGCGGATGGCGACGGCCAAGGCGGACGACCCGGCCACCATCGTCTACACCTCGGGCACCACCGGCCGCCCGAAGGGCTGTGTGCTCACGCACCGCAGCTTCTTCGCCGAGTGCGGCAACGTGGTGGAGCGGCTGAAGCCGCTGTTCCGTACCGGCGAGTGCTCCGTGCTGCTCTTCCTGCCCGCCGCGCACGTCTTCGGACGACTGGTCGAGGTGGCGTCGGTGATGGCCCCGATCCGGCTGGGCTGCGTACCCGACATCAAGCACCTCACCGAGGAGCTGGCCTCGTTCCGGCCCACGCTGATCCTCGGCGTCCCCCGGGTCTTCGAGAAGGTCTACAACGGGGCGCGCGCCAAGGCGCAGGCCGACGGCAAGGGCAAGATCTTCGACAAGGCCGCCGACACCGCGATCGCCTACAGCCAGGCCCTGGACACCCCGCAGGGCCCGTCCTTCGGACTGCGGGTGAAGCACAGGATCTTCGACAAGCTCGTCTACGGAAAGCTGCGCGCGGTGCTCGGCGGCCGCGGCGAGCACGCGATCTCCGGCGGCGCCCCGCTGGGCGCGCGGCTCGGCCACTTCTACCGCGGCATCGGCTTCACCGTCCTGGAGGGCTACGGCCTGACGGAGTCCTGCGCGGCCACCGCCTTCACCCCGTGGGACCGGCAGAAGGTCGGTACGGTCGGCCAGCCGCTGCCGGGCTCGGTGGTGCGGATCGCCGACGACGGCGAGGTGCTGCTGCACGGCGAACACCTGTTCACGGGCTACTGGAACAACCCGTCGGCGACCGCCGAGGCACTGGCCGACGGCTGGTTCCACACCGGTGACATCGGCACGCTCGACGAGGACGGCTACCTCACGATCACCGGCCGCAAGAAGGAGATCATCGTCACCGCGGGCGGCAAGAACGTCGCCCCCGCCGTGATCGAGGACCGCATCCGCGGGCACGCCCTGGTCGCCGAGTGCATGGTGGTCGGCGACGGGCGGCCGTTCGTGGGCGCGCTGGTCACGCTGGACGAGGAGTTCCTGGGCCGCTGGGCCGCGGAGCACGGCAAGCCGGCCGGTTCGACGGCCCGGTCGCTGCGCGAGGACCCGGAGCTGCTGGCCGAGGTGCAGCGGGCGGTGGACGACGGGAACGCGGCCGTGTCCAAGGCCGAATCGGTCCGCAAGTTCCGCATCCTGGACGCCCAGCTGACCGAGGAGGCGGGCCACATCACGCCCTCGCTGAAGCTGAAGCGGAACGTGGTGGCGAAGGACTTCGCGGACGAGATCGAGGCGATCTACCGGGGCTGACCGCCGCCGGTACGAGAGAGGGGCCCGCACACGCACGGTGCGGGCCCCTCTCCCGTACGGTCAGAGCAGCGCCCGCAGCCGCTCCGCGAGCAGGTCCCAGCGCCACTTCTCCTCGACCCAGGCCCGCCCGTTCTCGCCCATCCGCCGCCGCAGCTCCGGGTCCTCCAGCAGGGTGACGATCCGCTCGGCCGACTCCTGCGCGCTGCCGCCGCGCACCACCCACCCGGTCTCGCCATCGAGCACCGCGTCGGGCGCGCCGCCCGAGTCGCCCGCCACCACCGGCAGTCCGGTCGCCGACGCCTCCAGGAAGACGATGCCCAGGCCCTCCACGTCGAGGCCGCCGCGCCGGGTGCGGCACGGCATGGCGAAGACGTCGCCGGCGCCGTAGTGCGCCGGCAGCTCCTCCCAGGGCACCGGCCCGGTGAACCGCACCGCGTCGGCGACCCCGGTCGCGGCGGCCAGCTTCCGCAGCTCATCGGCGTACGGTCCGCCGCCGACGATCAGGAGCACCGCGTCCGGCACCCTGGCCAGGATCGCGGGCATCGCGCGGATCAGGGTGTCCTGGCCCTTGCGCGGCACGAGCCGGGACACGCAGACGACGACGGGCCGGTCCGCGAGGCCGAGCGAGGCCCGCACCCGCTGCCCGCCCGAGTCGGGGTGGAAGGTCTTCTCGTCGACGCCGGGCGGCAGCTGGACCATGCGCGCCGCGGCCCCGCGGGTGAGCGCGGGGGCGATCCGGGAGCGGGTGTACTCCCCCAGGTAGGTGATGGTGTCCGTGGACTCGCCGATCCGCCGCAGCAGCTGCCGGGAGGCGGGCAGCTGGGCCCAGCCCGCCTCGTGGCCGTGGGTGGTGGCGACCAGGCGGCGGGCCCCGGCCCGGCGCAGCGCCGGGGCCATCAGCCCGAGCGGGGCGGCGGCGCCGAACCAGACGGAGGTGCAGCCGTGCTCCCGCAGCAGCCCCGCCGCGCGCCGGGTGACCCGCGGGGTCGGCAGCAGCATCGTGGTGGGGTCGCGCACGACGGTGAAGGGCTGTTCGGCGTCGAAGGCTGCGGTGGCCGCCACGCCCTCGGGGCTCCGCTTCCAGGTGGAGGCGTACACGACGATCCGTCCGGGGTCCAGGCGCAGCGCCATGTTGTGCAGGAAGGCCTGGATGCCGCCGGGGCGGGGCGGGAAGTCGTTGGTCACGATCAGGGTCTTGTCCATCGCGGCCGACAGTACCGGGCCAGGTCCGATGGCTCCGGCACCGGCCGGGCGGGCATCATGGCTCCTCGCACCCGTCGGCGGGTGCGAGGGGGCGTCCGGCCGTTCAGGGGGCGGGCATCCCCGGGGACGAACGGATGAGGCGGCATGACGGGATCGGCGGGCGCACGCTGCGCGGTCGTGGTGTGGGTCCTGACCAGGGTGGCGCTGCTGCTCTGCGTCACCAAGGCGATCACCCTGCCCGGACCGGACGTGACCAGCGACGTCTCGGCGATCTACCACGGCTGGTCGGAGGTCCTGAAGAGCGGTACGTACCCGCGGGAGGACGTCACCTGGCAGTATCCGCCGCTGGCCGCGCTCGCGGTCCTCTCCCCCGGGCTGCTGCCGATGCTGGACTACACCTCGGCGTTCTTCGTCCTGGCGTGCGGCTGCGATCTGCTGGTGCTGGGGCTGCTGCTGTACGCGGGCCGGGGCGAGGGCCGGTGGCAGGCGGGCACCTGGGTGTGGGTGGCGGGGGTGCCGCTGCTCGGCACGACCGCGTACGCCCGGTACGACGTGATGGTGACGGCGGTGGCGGTGGCGGCGCTGCTGGCGGGGGTGCGGCATCCCCGGGTGCTGGGGGCGGGGGCGGCGGTGGGCGCGCTGCTGAAGGTGTGGCCGGCGCTGCTGCTGGCGGGTACGGCGCGCGGGCGGCGGACGCGGCTGGCGTGGGGTGCCGCGGCGGTGACGGGGACCGTGCTGCTGGCGGGGTGTGTGCTGGCGGCGCCGGGTGCGCTGGCCTTCCTCGGCTTCCAGCGGGACCGGGGCACCGAGGTCGAGTCGCTGGGCGGGCTGGTCTTCCATGTGGCGCGGCAGTTCGGCTGGTCGGGCCGGGTGGAGCTGCACTACGGCTCGCTGGAGTTCCTGGGGCCGCGGGTGGAGCTGGTGAGCACGCTCGCGCTCGGGCTGTCGGTGCTCGCGCTGGGCTGGCTGGTGCTGTGGCGGCTGCGGGCCCGTGAGTTCACGGTGAGCACCCCGGCCGACGCGGCGTTCGCGGCGGTGCTGCTGTTCACCACGACGAGCCGGGTGATCAGCCCGCAGTACATGCTGTGGCTGGTCGGGCTGGCGGCGGTCTGTCTGGTCTTCCGGGGCGGCCGGATGGTGCTGCCCGCCGTTCTGGTGCTGGTGGCGACGGCGGTCACCCAGGGGGAGTTCCCGCTCGGCTTCGTGCACGTGGTGTCCAGCGACGCGACCGGGGTGACGCTGATGTTCGTGCGCAACGGGCTGCTGGTGGCGGCGACGCTGATCGCCTGTCACCGGCTGTGGCGGCGTACGGTGCCGGGGGCCGGGGGCGCCGACGCGTCCGCGGTCGGTACCGGCCGCGTGGCGGAGCCGGTCGGTTCCTGAGCGGTGCTCAGCCGAGGTGGGTGCGCAGCCAGGTGCGCCAGAGCGCGGTGAACCGCGCCGGGGTGGTGCCGAGCACCTCGCCCAGGGCCTGTTCGACCGCGCCGTCCCGCTCAGGTCGGGCGCCGACGGCACGGTAGAGGGCGAGCAGCTCCGGTTCGCCCCAGTGGTCGGCGATCAGTTGGCAGGCCGCCCAGCCGCCCTCGTACGCCCTGGCCAGGCGCTCCGGATCACCCGCGAAGCCGAAGTCCGCGTCGGTGGGGAGGGCGGCCGGCAGTTCGCCGCGCCGGACGGCGGCGGCCAGTTCGGGGGCGATCCGGTCGGGGGCCCGGCCCTCGCCGCGGTAGGCCGCCCAGTCGGCGAATCCCTCGGAGAGCCAGGCCGGGGTCGCGGCGGAGGTGTCGGCGCGGGTGGCGACGTGGGTGGTCTCGTGGGTGAGGACGATCCGCTGCCCGAACGTGCCGAGCGTGTCGTACGCCTCCGGGTTGACGATCACCCGGTCCGCGGGGTTGCGGCCCGGTTCGCCGGTCCTGCCGGTGGTGACGGCGGCGATGCCCCGGTAGTCGGCCGAGGAGCCCAGCAGCGCCGCCAGGTCCGCCGGGGTCCGGGGCACCAGCACCACCACCCGGCCCGCCCAGCGCTCCGGCCGGGCACCGGAGACGGCGGGGACCGCGCGGTCGGTGGTCCGGGCGATCGCGCGCAGCTCCCGGTCGGTGCGGCCGACGCCGAGCACCAGGCTGTGCGTGCCGCGCACCACCCGTACCGCGCCCTGCTGCCAGAGCTGCTGGACGCCGTCCGCGCCGGGCCGGTCACCGGTGACGTACCAGCGGCCGTCCGCGCGGTCCCGGCGCAGCTCGAGTACCCGGTCCGCGGTGACCGGGGCGGCGTCGTACCCGGTGATCCGGTAGCGCAGCTCCACATCGGCCCTGGCCCGGTCGGTGTCCCGGGCGGTCACCCGGACCAGCCGGTACTCCCAGGCGCTCAGCGGTACGTCGGCGAGGTTGCCGAGTTCCCGGCGCTGGGCGGTGCGCAGTGCGGTGGCGCCGGGGTCGGTGGTGGCCAGGTAGGCGTCCGGGTCGTGGTGGAGCACGGCGTCCGCGCGGCGGTCCAGGGTGGCGCGGACGGCCCGGTCGACGGTACGGGCCGGGGCGTCGTCGCCGGGGGCCGCGCAGCCGACGAGGAGCAGCAGCCCGGCGAGCAGCGCCGCCGCGCCGCGCCGCCCGCTCCGTACCCGCCCACGCCGTCCGCGTCCTTCGTTCACCCGGTCGAGAGTACGGGTCGTGCCCCGGGGGTCAGACGCGGGTGACGGAGGAGACGGGCATCATGCCGACCGGGTCGTAGCGGACCGAGGCGCCGGGGTACGGGGCGTGGATGACCTGGCCGTGGCCGACGTACATCGCGACGTGGCTGGCGTCCGCCCGGTAGACGACCAGGTCTCCGGGGCGGGCCTCGGAGAGCGGCACCATGTGGCCCGCGTACCGCTGGGCCTGCGAGGTGCGCGGCAGGCTGACCCCGGCCCGGGCGTAGGCCCACTGCATCAGCCCGGAGCAGTCGAACCCGGACGGCCCGTTGGCCCCCCAGACGTACGGGTGGCCCAGCGCCTGCCGGACGGCCAGGACGGCGGCGGCCGCGCGGGCGGAGCCGGCCGGCAGATCGGCCAGGTCCGGGAATCCGGTGTCGCGGCCGGAGCGCGAGGCCCGCTCGAACTCCGCCCGGTCGGCGCCGGTCAGCGTGGACAGCAGCCGCCTGGCCTCGGCGAGTTTGCGTTCGACGGTCCGCTTGTGGCGGGTGGCCGCCTCCCGGTTGTGCTCCAGTTCGGCCAGGGCACGGGCCGCTTCCGCGCGGGTCTGCTCCAGCCCGCGCCGGGCCTGCTGGAGCTGGTGGAGCCGGGCGGACTGAAGGCCCGTCACCCGGTCCAGCACGGCGGCCCGGTCGAGGTAGCTGTCCGGGTCGGAGGAGAGCAGCAGGGCCAGCGAGGGGTCGATGCCGCCGGAGCGGTACTGGGCGCTCGCCGCCGACCCGAGCACCGTGCGCAGCCGGTTGACCTGTTCCTGGTCGCGGGCCGCCCGGTCCTGGGCATGGGAGATCTCGCCGCGCAGCCTCCGGGTGTTCTCACCGGCCCGGTCGTACTGCTGGGTGGCCCGTTCCGCCTCGGTGTACAGCCGGTCGACGCGGGCCTTGGCGGTACGGGGGGCCGTCTGCGGGTCGGCACTGGCGGCGGTGGCCCCGAGGGTGGCGGCCGCGGTCGCCGCCGCGGCCGTCAGGACCGTGGCCCGGACGCCCGGGTTGAGGCCGGGCTGTGTGGAACGGCGATGGGACACCACAGAACGCCGCACTCCCTTCCGCTGTACGCAGACGCGCGCAGCCCCTGCCGCCCGGGGCGGGCGGACCGACGACCGGGAGCTGCACAGCAGACAGACAGTAGTCGGGTGATCACTCGCCGGCCATGGGCCGCGCCGGTCGGGTGGACGCCGGGAACGACGACGCCCCGCCGGTGACCTTGCGGTCTTTGGCGGGGCGGACGGTCTGCGCGGGCGCGGGAATTCGCCCGTTCGGGCGTCGTCAGCCGACGCGTACGCCGAACTGGAAGCTGCCGATGGTGTTCATCGACTCGTAGCGGACGAACGTGCCCGGGTACGGGGCGTGCAGCACGGTGTTGTTGCCCGCGTAGAGCGCCACGTGCGAGGTGTTGTTGAAGAACACCAGGTCGCCCGGCTTCAGCGCGCTGCGCCCGATCCGGACACCGTCGTTGACCTGGGTGTAGGTCACACGGGAGATCTGGACGTTGGCCTGGGCGTAGGCCCACTGGGTCAGCCCGGAGCAGTCGAAGGAGCCGGGGCCGGTGCCGCCCTTGCCGTACGGCTTGCCCACCTGGGTGGAGGCGGCCTGGAGGGCGGCGGCGCCCCAGGCGGAGGCGGGGGCCTCGTTGCCCAGCTCGACCCGGTCGCCGGCGTCGCGGCTGGCGCGCTGCTGCTCCTGGCGCATCTCCGTGCGCTCGGCGGCGGTCAGGGAGTTCAGCATCTGCTGGGCCTTGGCCAGCTTGGTCTGGAGTTCCTTCTTCTTCACGCCGAGGGTCTTGCGGACGTCCTCGAGGTCGCCGAGCTTGGCCTGGGCCTCCTTGCGCTGCTGCGCGAGGACCCGCTGCTTCTCCTGGATCTTGCCCAGGGTCTCGGTCTGCTTGGCCGTCAGCTGGTCGAGCGCCGAGGCCTCGTCGAGGTAGGTGTCCGGGTTGGACGAGAGGAAGAGCTGCACCGAGGGGTCGATGCCACCGGAGCGGTACTGCGCGGCGGCGAGCGAACCGAGGCCGTTGCGGAGCTTGTTGATCTCCTGCTGGCCGCGGGCCACCTTGTCCTGCAGCGCGCCGACTTCCTTCTCCAGCTTCTGCTGCTTCTCCTTGGCGCCGTAGTACTGCTCGTTGGCCTCGCCGGCGTCGTGGCTGAGCTTCTCGACCTTGGCCTTGACCTCGCTCTTGGACGGCTTGGGGTCGGCCTGGGCCGCCTGGGAGGACAGGGCTACGGCAGCGGTGGCGGCCGCGGTGATCACGGTCACACGGGCTCGGCTCGGCTGCTTGGGACGACGGTGGGACGCCACGAAGGCGAGCTCCTTCTTCCTCCAGCCGCCTACCGGGCTGTGGGGGATGCGGACTCCCCGGCTCCGTGCACGTCACGGACTCGGCGGTTCCTTCGCCGTCACCCCGGATGGGTGATCAACCGTGCGAAGGTTCGAAGGCCGACCCTAGTGACCGAGTTGTGATCAGTTCAAATCCTCACGCCAAAAATCTCGTCACACCACGCACTTCTTTACCCGCGACGCACGGGGCGTAGCGGCGAACTGACGGTCCGTTCCCCGATTTCCCCCGAGAACCGACAAGCAGTGACTAGACGCGCGAAAGGCGCTTCAGGAGCAAGACGGACGCAACGGGCCTGGCGCCCGCCTTCGCCACCCCGTCGGCGACCTCGCGGTCGGTGGAGACCACCACGACGGGCCGGCCCGGAGGCTCGGCGCGCGCCAGCTGACGGATCAGCTCGTCGGCGGTCACCCCGGGCTTGCTGAACAGCACCCGGACCCCGCGCGGCGGCGCCAGCAGCACCGGAGCCGCCAGCTCGGCCCCGTCGAAGACGCAGGTCACCTCGGCACCGGTCTGGGCGGCGAGCACCGAGAGACCGCCCAGCAGCCTCAACCGCTGCTTCTCCAGGGGCAGTTGCGGATAGCCGGTCTTGGTGACGTTGTAGCCGTCGATGATCAGGTGCGCCTGCGGCAGCGCGAGCAGCTGGTCCAGCAGGGCCGGATCGGTCTCCGAAAGGGCCCTGGCCGCGATGTCCTTGGGCGACATCCGGCCCGGCTCCACCGCGTCGACCCCGTCGGCGGGGCGCATCGAGGAGGGCGGCAGGGCCAGCTCCCGCCGGAGCCCGCTCGCCGCGTCGAGCACCGTGTCCAGCAGCAGCCGCAGCCGCATGTCCTCGACCGAACGGCCCTCCCGGGCGGCCCGGCGGCCCGCCTCCACGGCCGCCTCCGCCTCCGCGAGCCGCGCCTTGAGCCGACGGCTCTCACTCTCCGCCGCCGAGACCTGGGCGGCCGCCTCGGACCGTACGGTCTCGGTCTCGGCCCGGCTGCGGCGCAGCGCCGCCTCGCCGCGCCTGACCTCGTTGACGGCACTGCGCAGCTTGCGCTGGAGGGCGTCGGCCTCCTTGCGGGCCGCGTCCAGCTCGGTACGCAGCCGCTCCGTCTCGTCCTTCGTGTGGGAGCGGGCCCGCTCCAGCTCCTCGCGCAGCCGCTCCAGCTCGCGGCGGCCCTCCTCACCGGCCCGCTCGGCGTCGGCGCGCTGGACCTCCTCGCCCGCGGCGGCGACCAGCTTCACCCAGCCCACCGGGCGCAGCACATAGGCCGCCGCGGCCACGTCGACGGGGTCGGCCGCGGCGGGCGGCGCACCGGCCTCCAGGGCGGCGGCCAGCTCCGGCTGCCCCTCCTTGAGCCGCTCGCCGATGCGCTGCCGGAACAGCGCGTCGCCCTCCAGGGCGGCCGCCATGGCGTTCCCGGCGAACTTGGCGCGCCGGGTCGGGGTGAAGCGGGCGTACTGGCGCAGCTGGGCCGGGAGTTCGGTGACCGTCAGGCCGCCGAACGCGTCCGCCACCAGCGCGACGACCCGTCGCCGTACCCCTTCGGGCAGCGGACGGTCGAGCACCTCGGCGGCGTCGCCGGCCGACTCGGCCGCTCCGGCGCCGCTCGCGGGCTGCTCCACCATCCGTCACCCCAAAAAGTCTGTGGGCGCGGCTCCGTCAGGAGTCGGCACCCGGCCTGTCCACCAGTTCGATCTGATCCACCGCGTTGCACCAACGGCATCGGACCGACTCGATGGTCTCACTGACCACCTCGCGTTCCTCGACGGTGGCCACACCGGCCAGGTCGAGATGGACATATTCGACGACCTTCGAGGAACGCGTCACGTCGAAGCGCGTGAGATTTCCGCAGAGCGTGCAGCGCCAGCGGGTCCCGTCGGTCGGCTGGGGAACCGTCGTCATCGTTGCGTCCTCTTTCGTCGAGCCTCGTGCCACTTGCTTCAAGGATCTCGCGGTGCGCCGTCGAACTGCGGATGTCCTGCCGTAACCCTACGGCCTCACCGCGTCCCCCAGACACGGCGAGGCGGTCTGTCCCGTTCCCTCCGCTTGCGTCATGCTCTGTTCATGATCGATCCGCGAGCCGTGGCGGGCCGGGTGACCGGCGGGCTGCTCCGCACGGTCACCCCCGGCGGACCGCTGGTGACCCATTCCCTGATCGCGGCCTGCGTCGTGGTCTTCGCGATCAGTCCGCTCTCCGGCCTCCGCCGGGTCCATGGCGGCACCGATGCCGTGCTGGCCTCCCAGGCCGGGTACTTCGAGCGCTGGGGCGTGATCCCGAGCGAGCTGTGGGAGGGCTCCGGGCACGCCCTGCTCACCCCGCTCACCGCCCTCTTCGTGCACGGCAGCTGGCTCCACCTGCTCGGCAACATGCTCTTCCTGTACGTGTTCGGGGCGATGGCCGAGGAGCGGATGGGCCGGGCCGGGTTCACCTTCTTCTACGTGATCAGCGGCTACCTCGCCCTGATGGCCTACGCCGCCGCGCACGCCGCCTCCGACCAGACGCTGGTGGGCGCCTCGGGATCGATCTCGGCGGTGCTCGGGGCCTTCCTGTACCTCTTCCCCCGGGCCCGGGTCACCAGCCTGTTCCCGTTCCTCTTCTTCCTGCCGCTGCGCTTCCCCGCCTGGATCGTGCTGGTCTTCTGGTTCGTCCTGCAGTGGCTGGCGGTCCAGGGCGCGGGGAACGACGGGCCGGGCGTGGCCTACCTGTCCCACGTGGTGGGCTTCGCCCTGGGCTTCCTCTACGCATGGGGGCGATACCGGCGTACGGATAGAGTGAAGGCACCAGCCGCGGCCACCGAGGGAGAACGTCAGCCGTGATCACCGCGATCGTGCTCATCAAAACCAGCGTGGACCGGATTCCCGAGATCGCCGAGGCCATCGCCGCGCTGGACAGTGTCAGCGAAGTCTTCTCGGTCACCGGTACGTACGACCTGATCGCCATGGTCCGGGTGGCCAGGCACGACGATCTGGCCGATGTCATCCCCGGCCGGATCAGCAAGATCCCCGGCGTCGAGGCCACCGACACGCACGTGGCCTTCCGCACCTACTCGCAGCACGACCTGGAGGCCGCCTTCGCCATCGGCCTGGACGCGTAGGCACCTCTTCACGACACCTCGGCGGGGGGGGGGGCGGGGGTGCCCCGCCCCCCCCCCGAGCGTTTGGAAAGGTGTCACCCCCCCCCCCCCGACCC
>NZ_JBHJQP010000048.1:0-46114 GCF_042262625.1 Streptomyces sp. NPDC056347
GCGGGGAGGCGGGCCTCGGTCGTACGGTACGCCGAACGGCGTGCGGGTCAGACGCTGCGGAAGGCCAGCACCACGTTGTGCCCGCCGAAGCCGAACGAGTTGTTGATCGCGGCGATCGAGCCCTCCGGCAGCGGCCGGGGCGTGTCGCGCACGATGTCCGCCTCGACGTCGTCGTCGAGCCGCTCCACGTTGATCGTCGGCGGGGCCGTCCGGTTGACCAGCGCCAGCACCGTCGCGACGGTCTCGATGCCACCGGCACCACCGAGGAGGTGACCGGTCATCGACTTCGTGGCGGAGATCGCGACGTGGTCGAGGTCGTCGCCCAGGACCTTGCGCAGGGCCTTCAGCTCGGCGACGTCGCCCTGCGGGGTGGAGGTGGCGTGCGCGTTGAGGTGCACGACCTCGGACGGCTTGAGGTCCGAGTTCTCCAGCAGGTTCTCCAGCGCGGCGGCGATGCCGCGGCCGGTCGGCTCGGGCTGCGCGATGTGGTGGGCGTCGGCGGACAGGCCCTGGCCCAGCACCTCGCAGTAGACCTTGGCGCCGCGCGCGGCGGCGTGCTCCGCGGACTCCAGGACGACGACCCCGGCGCCCTCGCCGAGGACGAAGCCGTCGCGGCCGGTGTCGTACGGGCGGGAGGCCTTCTCGGGCTCGTCGTTGTTCTTGGACATCGCCATCATGTTGGCGAACGCGGCGATGGGCAGCGGGTGGATCGCCGCCTCGGTGCCGCCGGCGAGGACCACGTCGGCACGGCCGGTGCGGATCATCTCGACGGCGTACCCGATCGCCTCGGCGCCCGAGGCGCAGGCCGAGACCGGCGTGTGCACACCGGCGCGGGCGTTGACCTCCAGGCCGACGTTGGCCGCCGGGCTGTTGGGCATGAGCATGGGCACGGTGTGCGGGGAGACGCGGCGTACGCCCTTCTCCTTGAGCACGTCGTACTGGTCGAGCAGGGTGGTCACGCCGCCGATGCCGGAGGCGATGACCGCGCCCAGCCGCTCGGGCCGGACCTTGTCGTCCTCGTCGCCGGCCCTGCCGGTGTAACCGGCGTCGGCCCACGCCTCGCGGGCCGCGATCAGCGCGAACTGCGCCGAGCGGTCCAGCTTGCGGGCGAGCGGACGGGGCAGAACGTCGCCCGGATCGACGGCCGCGAGGGCGGCGATCCGGACGGGCAGCTCGGCGAAACGTTCGCCCTCGAGAGGCTTGACGCCGGAACGACCGGCCATCAGACCTTCCCAGGTCGACGCCGAGTCGCCACCCAGCGGAGTGGTTGCGCCGATACCGGTGACGACCACGGTGCGATTGGTCGAGTTCACTGGAAAATCTTCTCCACGTGTAGAGGGTCGTGAATCAGCGGCGCCACCGCCGGGTGGCGACACAGGAGCAGACCGGATCAGGCCTGGTGCTTGAGGATGTAGTCGGCGGCGTCGCCGACCGTCTTGAGGTTCTTGACGTCCTCGTCGGGGATCTTGACGTCGAAGCGCTCCTCGGCGGCGACGACGACCTCGACCATGGACAGCGAGTCGACGTCCAGGTCGTCGGTGAAGGACTTGTCCAGCTGGACGTCCTCGGCCGGGATGCCGGCGATCTCGTTGACGATGTCGGCGAGGCCCTTGAGGATCTCTTCCTGAGTGGCGGCCATTTTGGCGCTCCTTAGAGGTTTAGTTGCAGGTTGGGGCTGTCGGGGCCAAAGAGCCCGGTGTGCCTAGGGGAGAGTAACGACCGTCGCGGCGTAGACGAGACCCGCCCCGAAGCCGATGACGAGCGCGGTGTCGCCGCTCTTCGCCTGACCGGTCGCCAGGAGCCGCTCCATGGCGAGCGGGATCGAGGCGGCGGAGGTGTTGCCGGTGGTCTCCACGTCGCGGGCGACGGTGACGTTCTCCGGCAGCTTCAGGGTCTTCACCATCGAGTCGATGATCCGCATGTTGGCCTGGTGCGGAATGAAGACGTCCAGGTCCTGCGGGGAGATCCCCGCCGCGTCCAGCGCCTGCTGGGCGACCTTCGCCATCTCGAAGACGGCCCAGCGGAAGACCGCCTGGCCCTCCTGGGTGATGGCGGGGAACTTGACGTTCCCCTCGGCGTCCAGCGGCAGCTGGAGGACGTCGCCGGAACGGAATTCGTCCCAGGCGACGGTCTGCTTGATCGTCTCGGCCTTGTCGCCCTCGGAACCCCAGACGGTCGGGCCGATGGCCGGTTCCTTGGAGGGGCCGACGACGACGGCTCCGGCGCCGTCACCGAACAGGAAGGCCGTCGCACGGTCCGACTTGTCGGTGAGGTCGCTCAGCCGCTCGACGCCGATGACCAGCACGTACTCCGCGGAACCCTCGACGACCATGCCCTTGGCGAGGGTCAGCCCGTAGCCGAAGCCCGCGCAGCCGGCCGAGATGTCGAAGGCGGCGGGCCTGCCCGCGCCGACCAGGTGGGCGATCTCCGTCGCGATGGCCGGGGTCTGCTTGAAGTGCGAGACGGTGGAGACGATCACGGCACCGATCTGCTCGGGCGCGATCCCGGCGTCCGCGATGGCCTTGCCGGACGCCTCCACGGACATCGCGGCCACGGTCTCCTCCTCGGAGGCCCAGTGGCGGGTGGCGATGCCCGAGCGCGAGCGGATCCACTCGTCGGACGAGTCGATCGTCTCGAGGATCACCTCGTTGGGCACGACCCGGGTCGGCCGGTATCCGCCGACCCCGAGGATCCGTGCGTACGGGGCGCCCTTGCTGGGCTTGATCTTCGACATGTCTCGCTCCTTAGGCGCCCGCGTGCTCGGCGATGAGAGCACGGGCCGCGTCGAGGTCGTCGGGGGTCTTGAGCGCGAGCGTCTTCACGCCGGGCAGCGCACGCTTCGCGAGCCCCGTGAGGGTGCCGCCGGGGCACACCTCGATGAGCGCCGTGACACCCAGCTCCTTGAAGGTCTCCATGCACAGATCCCAGCGGACCGGGTTGGCGACCTGCCCGACCAGGCGCGAAAGAACCTCGTCGCCACTGGCGACGGCCTTCCCGTCGGCGTTCGAGAGGTACGTCACGGCCGGGTCGGCGGGCGTCAGCTCCGCCGCGGCCTCGCGCAGCCGCTCGACGGCGGGGGCCATGTGGTGCGTGTGGAAGGCACCGGCGACCTTGAGCGGCACGACCCGGCGCACACCCTCCGGCGGGGCCGCCACCAGCGCGGCGATCTGCTCGGCGGTGCCCGCGGCCACGATCTGGCCGGCGCCGTTGACGTTGGCCGGGGTCAGCCCCAGCTTCTCCAGGTGCACGACCGACACGTCGGGATCGCCGCCCAGCAGCGCCGCCATGCCGGTCTCGGTGACCGCGGCGGCCTCGGCCATCGCGAGCCCACGGGTACGGACCAGACGCAGCGCGTCCTCGTCGCCGATGACCCCGGCGAGCGTGGCGGCGGTGATCTCACCGACGCTGTGGCCCGCGACGACGGCCGGGGACGCGCCGAGCGCGGTGGCGGACAGCAGGCCCGCGGCGACCAGCAGCGGCTGCGCCACCGCGGTGTCGCGGATCGCCTCCGCGTCGGCCTCGGTGCCGTAGTGGGCGAGGTCCAGCCCGATGGCGTCGGACCAGCCCTTGATGCGGTCGGCGGCACCGGGGAGGTCGAGCCAGGGAGTCAGGAAGCCGGGCGTCTGAGCGCCTTGGCCGGGAGCGACGAGTACGAGCACCCTCACACTCTCTCTTGTGAACGGTCCGGAAGGCCCGTGGGGACAGGGACGAAGAACGGTAGGGGTAATTGTTGAGGTCCGACAAAAGTCTAGGACTGTGGATCTCGGGCGGCCAAGCGCCCCAAGATCAGGGCGATCCGCAGCGTGAAGGCCGAGCGGACGTCCGACGGTGACCATCCGGTGACGTCCGTCACACGTCGCAGCCGGTAGCGCACGGTGTTCGGGTGGACGAAGAGCATTCTCGCCGCGCCCTCCAGGCTGCTCGCCTGCTCCAGATAGACACTCAGTGTTTCGAGCAGTGCGGAACCCGCTTCTTCGAGCGGTCTGTAGATCTCCTCCACCAGCTGATCCCGCGCGGCCGGGTCGCCCGCCATGGCCCGCTCCGGCAGCAGGTCGTCCGCGAGGACCGGCCGGGGGGCGTCCTGCCAGGCACCGGACGCCTTGAGCCCGGCCGCCGCCGCCTGCGCGGACCGGGTGGCCGCCAGCAGGTCCGGCACCACCGGACCGGCCACGACCGGGCCCGCCGCGTACGGGCCGATCAGCGCCTTCGCCACGTGCAGCGGGTTGCTGCTGCCGCCCGCGATGACCACCAGCCGGTTGCCCAGCACCCCGGTCAGGACCTGGAGCTTCGCGTGCCGGGCGGCCCGCCGGATCGCCTCCACGGTCAGCTCGCTGTCCCCGTCCGGGGCGGTGCCGAGCACCACGCACACGTGCTCCGGGCTGTTCCAGCCGAGCGCCGCCGCCCGCGACACCGCGCCCTCGTCGGCCTCGCCGGAGAGCACCGCGTTGACGACCAGCGACTCCAGGCGGGCGTCCCAGGCGCCGCGCGCCTCGGCGGCCTGCGCGTACACCTGGGCGGTCGCGAAGGCGATCTCCCGGGCGTAGACGAGCAGCGCCTCGCGCAGCACCGACTCGTCGCCGGGCGCGGCGACCTCCTCGATCGCCGCCTCCATCACCTCGATCGTGGTCCGCACCATCTCGACGGTCTGCCGCAGCGTGATCGCCCGGGTCAGCTCGCGCGGAGCCGTCCCGAACACATCGGTGGAAATCGCCTGCGGGGTCTCCGGATGCCGGAACCACTCGGTGAACGCCGCGATACCGGCCTGGGCCACCAGGCCGATCCAGGACCGGTTCTCCGGTGGCATCGCCCGGTACCACGGCAGCGACTCGTCCATGCGGGCGATGGCGTTCGCGGCGAGCCGGCCGGAGGACTGTTCCAGGCGTTTCAGGGTCGCCGCATGCAGGTGGGCGGCGTGGGCATCGGGCTGCTCAGGATCGGGTCGGGGCACGCAGACAAGATTGCCTCATCCGGCGACCGGCACGGTGGGCCGGGGCGGCCGCGGGTCGTACCGACGGGTAGAGGGCGGGCCCGCCCCGCCGGTGGAGGCGGAAGCCCGGAGGCGGGCTACCGTGGGCCCGGTGATCTCCGTACACCGCGCCGAGGACCGATACCAGGGCGGGGACCAGGACGCAGGCATCCTGTCCCGGCACGCCTTCTCCTTCGGCGGCTTCTACGACCCGGACAACCTGCGCTTCGGCCCGCTCATGGCCTGCAACACGGAACGGCTGGAGCCCGGCGCCGGATTCGAGGAGCACCCGCACAGCCATACGGAGATCGTCACCTGGGTCGTCGAGGGCGAGCTGACCCACCGCGACTCCACCGGCCACGCCTCCCGCGTACGACCCGGCGACCTCCAGCACCTCAGCGCCGCCTCCGGCGTCCGCCACGTCGAACGCAATGACGGCGACACCCCGCTGACGTTCATCCAGATGTGGCTGGCCCCCCTCGAACCGGGCGGCGAGCCCGCGTACACCATCGTCCCCGGCCTCGCCGGCGCCGACGCCCCGTACGCCCTCCCGGCCGCCGGGGCGCTGCTCCGCGTGCACCGTCCGGCGCCGGGGGAGCGGGTCGTGCTGCCGCACGCGCCGAAGGTGTACGTCCAGATCGTGTCCGGCGCCGTCCGGCTCGGGGGTGAGGAGCTGGGGCCCGGCGACTCGGTACGGATCAGCGACGAGCCGTCCCCGGAGCTGGCGGCCGACGCGGAAGGGACCGAGTTCCTGGTCTGGGAGCTTCCGGCCTGAGCTGTCCGTCCTTGGGCCGGCATCTCGGCGCCCAGGTGCCGTCGGCGAGGTCAGCGCGCAACCGCGTTTCGCGGAAACGCCAGTGTGAGCGAGAGCAGGAAGAGAGCGACCGCCGCCAACCACGCTGCCACGCTGTCCGACGGGTAGAGGGTGACGGCCCACCAGGTGTGAGCCCTCTGACCGTCCGGGCTGTAGGCGCGGCCGAGGATGAGGTTGATGATGAGGAACATCAGCGCCACCCCTGCCGCCGTGGCTTCATTGGCGAGGCGGCGTGTGAGAAGCCCGAGAGCGAGCAGAAGGGTGACGTTGCGGGCGATGTCCATTCCCACCACCAGCCCGGCAAGGTGGGCGAAGGCCGCGGTGAGGACGACAGCGCTCCGGTCGAACCGGCGGATGGGCCGGACTGCTGTGGCCTCGGCATTGCCCAGGTGGCGGTCCAGGCAGTACATGACGGCGATGACGATCAGGACGGGCGTGAAGTAGGCGAGTTGGGAGCTGCCCGTGGCCCCGGTCAGGCTCGGGACGGGGACCTCGCTCGCCCCGACGGACCAGCACACCACTACGAGCAGGACGAGTGCCGAAGGCCCTGCCCACCAGCGGCGCACGGCAGTGGCGTAGCGGTTCACGAGAGGACCTCGCCACAGTGCTTCTGATCAGCGGCCGCCTTGGCGAACCAGTCGGCCTGCTCGGCAGCGGGAAGCCGGCGGATCTTCTGGAGCGTTGACCACTCCGCGGGGGGAAGAGCCGTCTTCACGCCTTGCTCGTCCACGCCGGTCACCAGCGCAGCCCAGGCGGCGGGGGTGGAGCCGGGCTGTCGGCAGTCGCGCACACCAGCGAGCGCCGCGGTTCCGGTCACGGCGGATTCCGCTAGGTTCGCGGCGTACTCGGCAGGTTCCTGAGTGCCTCCGCGTGGAGGCGGCGACCAGAACAAAGGCCACGTGCCGGGCTTGAGCGCGACATCCGCCGAAGCGATGCGCAGCTCCGCAGGGGCGACTACCCCGGCGCTCTTCAGACGTGCGAGCGGGGACAGGGCGTCTTGCCGCAGCTGCCCGGCGTAGGGCTCGTACTCCGGTGGTACGCAGACCCTCGGTGCTTGCCCGACGCAAACCACTGCGACGTTGCGCGGGCTGGTCGGATTCTGGAAGCCCCAGTCGATCACCGAAGCGCGGCCGACGACGAAGGTGACCGCCACCACGGCACACGCGATGACCACTGCCAGGACACGTTGACGGATCCGGGCCAGGAGCCAGAAGGCGAGTGCCAGTCCGGCGACAAAGCACCATGGCACTACGTAGACGGCGGGGGTGACCACATCGGTGACGGTCGACAGTCCATCGATGAAGCCACCCAGGTGACGCATCCAGGAATTGGACATCGCGTGCGGCATGGACAGCCAAGCCCAGCAAACCACACCTGCAGAGGGCGCCGCGATGCTCCTGGGAGCCATGAGTCCGAGACACCAACCAATGACCATCCAGCCGAGGGACAGCACTATCAGGTGTGCCACGGCCAGCCAGCCGGCTTCGCCGCCGGGCAGCACCCCCGTTGCTCTGCGGGCCACGACGAGCGCTCCGAGGACCAGCACGAACAGGAGGATCAGAACCGGCGTGACGGCTCGCAAGAGCTGCCGCGCCGCACTGCGTTGCCCAGTGGAAGTCAAGGCGGCCAGCAGGCGATGGCGCCCGGCCTCCCAGGCCGCGGCCGCCGCTACCGCCGGGGCGATGACCGCGACAGCGTGTGCGACCAGCTCACCGGATTCGACCCCGTATCCGGACGGTGCGGTGAAGGTGGCGTCATCGATGTACAGAGCGGCGTAAACAAGGATGGGGAGTACGAGCCAGGGTGCGGCCGAAGCACGGAGATTCGCCCAGGTGATCACTCGGCCGCCTCCAGAAGGGACGCGTAGGCGCTCTCAAGGCGCCTTCCAGGTGCACACTCCGGGGCGGCACGGTCGGCGAATTCCCTGACCGTTCCCCTGAACCTCGATCTCCCTGATTCGAGGACCACGACTTCATCGAATGCGTCATCAAGGTCACCGATGTCGTGAGTGGAGACGATCACGTGGACTTTGTCACGAAGAGAGGCCAACAGGTCCAGAAGGCGGCGACGTTGCTGTGGGTCGAGCCCGACCGTCGGCTCGTCGAGGAGAAGCAGCTCAGCATCGTGAACGAGCGCCTGAGCGATTGCTACCCGCTGCTGCTGACCACCGGACAGCGTCTTGATCTTGCTGTTGACCTTTTCGACGAGTCCGACTCGTTCGATCGCGCCCATCGCGGCGTGCCAGGCGTCGCGTTCCCGCATGCCCTTGAGCCAGCCCACGTAAGCCACGTGCTCTCTGCATGTCAGTCCGGGAAGGAACCCTGGATGCTGTGGCAGCCAGGAGACCTTGCTTCGGTATTCCCGTGTGTGTTTGCGGTTGGCCGGATCCAGCCCCCCGTACTGAACACTTCCCGAGTGCGAGATCAAGGCGCTGGCGCCGAGGGAGAGGAGGGTGCTCTTGCCCGCTCCGTTGGGGCCGAGGAGGACGGTGTGGCCGGGCGAGAACGCCAAGTCCAGATGGTCGAGGATCGGGCGTGACCTGCTGCCGTAGCGGAAGGTGCAGGACTGGTAGTGCAGGGGCATGGGGTCCCTTGGGGCAGAAAGAGGAGCCCTCCTTCGGGGCCGAACCCGTGCGGCGCGGCGTGCAGCTCCGAAGGAGGGACGGTGTTTAGTAGGTTACGGTCAGCGACTTGACCCAGACGTGTACGCCCACCAGGGCATCGTTGACAACGAAGTAGTACTCGCCGGAGCCGTGGTCGTCCCAGTTTCCAGAAGAGGTTGACGAGCTGCTGACGAAGCATTGGGTGAACGAAGCGTTCGTGTAGGACGGGTCCGGCCCGAAGGTGTCCTTGCGGAGGCGGACCGAGACGCGCTGGTTGCTGTAGTCGTCCGTGCAGCCGGTGAACTTGATGTTGGTTGCACCACCGTTGTCGTTCCAGCGCGTGGATTCGAAGCCCGGACCTGCCCCCGTCAGGTGACTGTTGTAGGTCGATGCCTGGGCAGGCGCGGAGAGCATGCCGAGAGCGGCGACGGTGCCCAGTGCAACGGTGGCTATGCGGCGGCTGGGCTCGCACAGGGTAGTCAGGAGTGTGGGTCTCATGTGTGCTGGGAACTACCGGCCTGATCCGGGCTCCGCGCCTCGCTCGTCCCGCCGCCACATCGACCACATCGGCGGACCCGACCGGAAGGCCATCTCCTCGTGCACGGCGAACCCGTGCCGCTGGTAGAAGGTGAGGTTGCGGCGGTTGCTGGACTCCAGGAAGACCGGCCGCCCGTCCGCGTCCGCCCGCGCCAGCAGCCCGCCGAGCACCCGCGCCCCGCGCCCGGTCCCGCGCGCGTCGGCCCGGGTGCCGATGTACTCCACGTACCAGTGCTCGGGACCGGCCGGATGACGGTGCTCCATGGTGAACAACCGCCCTGCGGTACGCTGGAGTTGGGCCCGGGTCGCGCGCAGCAGCGGCCCTGCGTTCCGCAGCAGGTACGTTGCCGGGAGCTTCCAGGCCCCGGGCTCCGCCCACACCGCCGCGACGGTGCGTTCCGGATCGGTCCACACCCGCCCGGCCGGGACCTGTTGGGCCAGATGCGCGGTGAACAGCAGCCGCAGCCGCCGGTCCCGGTCGCGCGGCATCAGCCAGCTCCAGACGGGGTCCTCGGCGTACGCACTGGCGAGCACGGCGGCGAGCGCGGGGACGTCGGCGGCGGTCGCGCGGACTATGTCGGCCATGGCCGAGGAGTGTAGGTCCGCCCCTGCCGCAGGGGCCATGGGGCGGCCGGTGCAAAAGCACCAGTTGATCGGATCACCTGAGTGAAACCTGGGAAGAAGGGGGCGGGAGTTGCCTAGATTGTGCAGGGACCTGACCAGCCGACTCAGCTTTCCGCAGGGGGAAACATCGATGTCAACGCCAGCGTTCTCATGGCCGAGGCCGGGGCCGAGGCCGAAGTCGGCTCGGGGACGGCGAAGCTCCCCACCAAGGAGGTCGGCAGGCGTTTCCGGGCGGACTCGTTCATGAGGGGGCGGCTCAGGCTGCCTCGTCCCGTTCTCGCGGTCTGCGGCACAGCGCTGTCCGTCGCCCTGATGTCCGGGTGCACCGGCGAGGACGTCGCTCCGAAGGGGGCGACGGCTTCGGAGCGCGCTGCGGAACAGTCGCGGAAACCTTCCGCGAAGGCGTCCGGTCCCACCGAGAAGAAGCTCGGTGAGCAGGTGCAGCAGACCCTCGGCACCAAGGAGCCCGGCGAATCCGGCCCGCTCTTCGTCGAATCCGGCCTGGAGCGTGCCGGTGACGGGTTCCACACCGAACCGGAGCTGGAGCGGGGGCGTTCGTACGGGATCGAGGTCGCCTGCGCCGGAACCGGGCAGGTCGTTCTGTCCGTGACGGGCGTGGACCGTGCCCGTCGGAGGATCGACTGCGACGGGGCTCCGGTCCACCAGCGTTTCACGGCGCCGACGACCACGGCCGTGATCAGGGCAGAGGCGGTTCCGGGGGTCACGGGAATGGTGGGCTGGCGGCTGGACAAGGCCGCGGAGTAGGAGCGGTGCCTCGGTTTCTTCCGGGGCCGAGGAGTGTAGGTCCGCCCCTGCCGGATGGGCCATGGTTCCGACCGGTACAACGAGGGGCCCGGGGCCACGCGGCCCCGGACCCCTGTCCGTACGGATTCTTCCGGTCGCCTCAGCGGATCCCGTCCACGAAGGACTGCCAGGCGCGGACCCCGATGGTCAGGACGGGGCCGTCAGGATTCTTGCTGTCCCGCACGGGCACGGCACACGGCAGCCCGTCGATGACTTCGACGCACTCGCCACCGGTGCTTCCGCTGTAACTGGACTTGCGCCATTCGGTGCTGCCGGTGAGGGTGCACTCGACGCACTCGCCGCCGGTGTTGCCGCTGTAGCTGGACTTACGCCACCGCGCGTTCTTCAGTTCAGGACGGGTCTCCATAACACTCCTTCATCACGCGGTCGATCAGCGCCGCGGAGTCCTCGACGGAGAGGGCGGCGGCCTGCAAGTTAGCGTAACGAAGCGCGGCCTCCCTGACGGTGTCCGGGTTGGCCGTCGCGTGACCAGAGATAACGTCCTCGGTGTACACGATGTCGGGGTCGTCCTCGAAGCGCATCGAGGTGAACGATCCTGCCAGACTCGCGTGTTCACCGACCCCGAAGGGCAGTACCTGGATCTGCATCCAGCGGTGGTCGGAGGCGTCCAACAGGCGCTGGAGTTGCCCCCGCATGACATCCCGGCCGCCGATCGGCCGACGCAGTACGGCCTCGTCGAGCACCACGCAGGCGAGCGGCGGCTTCTCCCGCTCCAGGATGCGCTGGCGCTCCATCCGGGCCGACACCAGGGCTTCGAGGTCGGCCGGCCGGCCGGTGGCCAGCACGGCCCGCGCGTACTCCGGCGTCTGCAACAGCCCGTAGACCACCTGCGCCTGATACGTGGAGATGTACTCGGCGCACGCCTCCATCTGGGCGTACGGCTGGAACCAGCTCGGCAGTTGGCTGTGCAGCACCAGTCCGATCAGCCGCGAGAACGTACCGTCCGTCTTGAGCGCCACGTCCGCCCGCTCGGAGAAATCGCGGGTGGGCACCTTCTTCGTGGTCTCGATCTGGCCGATGAGCGAGCCCGTGCAGTACATGAGCGAACCGAGCTGACCCTGTTTCAATCCGAGGGCCTCGCGGTGGCGGCGCAGCTCCCAGCCGTAGTAACTCAGCGGGGAGGCGTTGGGATCGAGCGACTGAATGTTGGCCACGGCGGGCACCTCCGGCGGTCAACGCCTCGCGGCGTTCGTTTCCGTACGTAGCCGACCGTAATCAAACCACTGCATTCTGGTGACATGAATCACGCGATTTCACCCCGACTGGACAGCATGGAGGCGACTTACCGCACCGACTTCGCGGTGAGTGAGCACTCCGCCCGGCACCTCCGCCACATCCTGCACCTCTACCTCAAGGGCTGGGGGCTGCTGGACGTGGCGGACGGGGCCGAGTTGGCGCTGACCGAGCTGATCGCGAACGTCGTGCGCCATGTGCCCGGCAGTCGTTGCCAGACGTTCATCTTCCGCCTGCCGGACGGGGGAGTGCGGGTGGAGGTGGCGGACGAGTCCACGGCCCTCCCGTACCTGGTGGTGCGGGACGAACTCGACGAGGGCGGCAGGGGGTTGGTGATGGTCGAGGCGCTGACGGACAGATGGGGCGTCGAGCCCCGCCGGGACGGGCGCGGCAAGACGGTCTGGTTCGAGTGCGCCCGCCGCCCGTCCGACGGCTGACCCGGACGGTTCGCCCCCGTCCCTGCCCGCTCCCGCCCGTACCTCGCGCCGTTGAACGTACGGGCCCGGTGTGACGCCGTGCCGCCCCTTCGGCGGCCCGGCACCGGCTCAACTTTCGCCCGGTCAGCGCGTGGCGTTCTCGGCGACCGGCTCCTTCTCGGCCGCTGGACGTTGCGCCGTGGAGCTGGAGCTGGAGCTGGAGCTGGAGCGGGGGCGCAGCAGGGTGGCGGCGAGGAGGAGAGCGACGACGACGAGGCCGGAGCCGATGCGGAAGGCAAGCTGGTAACCACTCGTGAGTGCCGAGGTGGTGCTTGCCCCGTCGCCCAGGAGGGCATCCGTGTGCGAGGTGGCGAGTGTGCTGAGGACTGCGAGGCCGAAGGCGCTGCCGATCTGCTGCATGGTGTTGAACATGCCGGAGGCGGTCCCCGAGTCCTGGGGCGTGGCCGCTGACATCGCAAGCGTGGCCAGCGACGGCATCGCGAGGCCGAAGCCGATGCCGAGTGGCAGCAGCGCGGGCAGGACGTCCACGGCATAGCTCCCGTCCGCCGGTACGCGGCCGAGCACGGCGAGACCGGCCGCGATGAGCGAGAGTCCTGGAAGGAGGACGGCGCGGGGGCCGAAGCGCGCGATCAGCCTGGGCGAGAGGGCGAGGGACAGCGCACCGATCGCGACCGGGACCGGGAAGATGTCGAGGCCGGTGTGTATCTCGTCGAAGCCGAGCACCTTCTGCAGGTAGAGCACGCACAGGAACTGGAAGCTGAACATCCCGGCCACCATGAGGGCCTGGATGACCATCGCTCCCGAGACGTTGCGCGAGCGGAACACACGCAACGGCAGGAGCGGGTGAGGCGCCTTCGCCTGGCGGGCGACGAATGCCAGGAGCAGGACGAGTGCCACGGTGCCGGAGCCCAGCGTGTGTGCGGACGTCCAGCCGCGGTTGGTGGTCTCGACGATCGTGTAGACGCCGAGCATCAGCGCGGATGTGACCAGGAGCGCGCCCACGACGTCGGTCCCCTTGCCGAGGCCGACACCGCGCTCGCGAGCGAGCACGCGTCCGGCCAGCAGGGCGGTCACGATGCCGATCGGGACGTTGACGAAGAAGATCCAGTGCCAGCTGATGGTCTGCGTCAGGGCGCCGCCGGCGAGCAGGCCCATCGAACCACCCGCGGACTGGACGAAGCTGTAGACGCCGATGGCCTTCGCCCGCTCCTTCGGCTGCGGGAACAGGGTCACGACCATGGCGAGAGTGACAGCGGAGGTCACCGCGCCGCCGATGCCCTGGACGAACCGGGAGGCCAGCAGCATCGCCGGGCCCTGGGACAGGCCGCACAGCAGCGAGGCGGCCGTGAAGACGCTCAGACCGGCGACGAAGACGCGCTTGCGCCCGACGAGGTCGCCGAGCCGTCCGGAGAGGAGCAGCAGACCACCGAAGGGGACCAGATAGGCGTTGACCACCCAGGCCAGGTCCGACGAGGAGAAACCGAGGTCCCGCTGGATGGACGGCAGCGCCACGTTCACGATGGTCCCGTCGAGGATGACCATCAACTGCCCGGCGCACAGTACGGCCAGTGCCGACCAACGTGATGTGTGTGCTGATGAGTCGGTTGTCCGCACAGGGACCCCTTCCAATGGTGCACGACTTGTTACAGCGGTCATCCTCTGTAACCATGGCGCGCGGCGGAAGGAGGCACTTTCATGTCACGCAGTCACACCGATGTGTCCGACCGGATCAGCAACGAGGCGTGCCCACTGACCGAGGTCCTCGACCATGTGGCGGGCAAGTGGAGCATCGGAATCCTCGTCGCCGCCGCGCACGGACCGATCCGGTTCACCGAGCTGGAACGCACCATTACGGGCATCAGCCGGCGCATGCTCACGTTGAACCTGCGCAAGCTGGAACGCGACGGCCTGCTCATCCGGACCGTCTACCCCACCGTGCCGCCCAAGGTGGAGTACAGCCTCACGCCCATGGCGCGCGAACTCCATGACAGCCTCACCGGACTCGTCGGCTGGGCGGAACGCCACCGCGCCGACATCACCGCCGCCCGCGCCGCCTACGACGCCACCGCACCGGCCTCCTGACGCCTGCGAGGGACCCCGGCAGGCGCCGGACGATCACGTACTGGCGGACGCTCCGGGGCCGAGGCGGTACCGGGGGTCACGGGAATGGTGGCCCGGCGATCGGGCAAGGCCGCGGAGCGGGCCGACCGGTTCCTCCTGGGCCGTAGCGCGGCGCCGCGCCCCGTATCGGCCGGGCGAGGCGGACACGGGGCGCGGTGGAGAGGCGGCCCGGACCTACCCGGCGTGCAGGCGTACGGGGAGCTCCTTCAGGTGCCAGTTGACCGGGTTGGTGCCGCGGTTCAGATCCCGCGGATCGGTGGCGAGGCACAGGCCGGGCACCCGGGCGAACAGCGCGGCCAGGGCGACGGCGGTCTCCTCCTGGGCGAGGTGCGCGCCCAGGCAGCGGTGGGCGCCGTGCCCGAACCCGAGGTGGGTCTCCCTGCTGCGGCGGGTGCGGGCGAGGTCGAGGCGGTCGGGTTCGGTGAAGGCGGCGGCGTCGCGGTTGGCCGCGGACACGATCGGCAGGACGGCTTCCCCGGCGCACACCGGGGTGCCGCCGACCGTGGTGTCACGGGTGGCGTAGCGGGGCAGCGCCCGTACGACGGGGCCGCAGAAGCGCATGAGTTCGTCGACGGCGTAGGGCATGAGGGTGGGGTCCTCGCGCAGGAGGGCCAGTTGGTCGGGGTGGGCGAGGAGCGCTTCGGTGCTGTTGGCGATGAGGTTGACGGTGGTGATGTGCCCGGCGACGACCAGGGTGGTGATGAGCGCGACGAGTTCGTCGGTGCTCAGCCGGTCGTCGTGGTGGGGTGCGAGGAGTTCGGAGATGAGGTCGTCGCCGGGGTGGGCGGTGTGGAGGTCGACGAGTTCGTGGGCGTCGGCGACCATCCCGGCGAGCGCGCCGCCCAGTTCCTCGCCGCAGGTGCCGGCGGCCAGCGTGGCGCTCCGATGCCGCCAGCGGTCGCGGTCGGCCTCGGGGACGGCGATGAGTTCGCAGATGACGGTGATGGGCAGCGGCCGGGCGAAGTGCTCGATCAGGTCGACGACGCCGTCCTCGGCGTGATCCGGCAGGCGGTCGAGCAGGCGGGCGGCGATCTCCTCGATCCTGGGACGCAGCGCGGCCACCCGGCCCGGGGAGAACGCGGCGGTGACCAGACCGCGCAGGCGGCGGTGGTCGGTGCCGTCCGAGTCGAAGATTCCGGCGCGCAGGTAGTTCTCGTACCCCGCGTACATGCCGCGGGCCTGCCAGGTCTGCTCGGTGCGGTGGGCCACCGGGGCACCGGGGACGGTCGCGGCGTCGATGGTGAAGGCGGGATCGCTCATGATCGTGCGGATGTCGTCGTGACGGGTGGCGACCCACATGGGGTCGACGCCCTGCACGCGCCCCCGCACCATCCGCTCGCGTTCACGGACGGGTGCGTAGGCGGTGAACGGATCGCGGACCAGCTCCTGATCGGCCAGGTCCAGTGGCTCGTGGTCGGATTCGGTGGCGGCGGGGTCCTGTGTCGTCATGGCGGGGTGCTCCCAACGGACGGTCCTTCCGTACCGGCAGCATGGCGGCCGGACCGCACCGGCTCGCCGCCACGGACGTCAATCCGCTCGAAGGAATGCATTTGCCCGGTCGGACGCGCCCTTGGCACCCGTGATCCACGCGGCATCACCCGAGTCACGAGTCCGAGTCACGAGTCCGAGTCCGAGTCCGATTCCGAGTCCGAAGCCGTTCCGGAACCGCCGGCTGTCGGACGTCGAGTCGCAGCGGCGGGTTCGGGGCGGTTCGGAGGAGCCGCGCGTCCGGTGCGTCTGCCACGACCGCGTGGTCCCTCCGGCGTCCAGGGCCGGTCGCGGGTGCTCGGGCAGCGGCCCCGGGTCCGCTGCCAGGCCGGCTAGCTCCGGTACGTCTAACTGATCGTTTCAAAATGAGTTGAGCTGCACCCTTGTGCTCGACGATCTTGGTTGGCAGGCTGTTCGACTGCCTGTTGATCTTGTTCCGGATGACCTGTGGGAGCGGGTGGCTCCGCTGCTGCCGCCCGCTCCCGAACGACGCCACCGCCACCCCGGGCGACTACGAGTCCCAGACCGGGTGGCCCTGGCCGGCATCATCTTTGTGCTCCGGACCGGTGTCGCATGGCGCGATGTCCCCGCGCAGGCCGTGGGCTGCTCGGGAGTCACGGCGTGGCGCCGGCTGCGGGACTGGACCGAGGCCGGTGTATGGCCCCGCCTGCACGCCGCACTGCTGACCGAACTGCGCCGCGCGGACCTGCTGGACCTGGACGACTGCGCCGTGGACGGCTCGCACGTCCGGGCCCTCAAAGGGGGGATCATGTCGGCCCCTCGCCTGTCGACCGGGCCAGACCTGGCTCCAAGCACCATGTGATCGTGGACCGTTGTGGCACCCCGCTCGCCGTGACGCTCACCGGGGGCAATCGCCACGACGTCACCCAGCTGCTGCCCCTGCTGGACGCGATACCGCCGATCCGAGGACTACGAGGACGCCCGTGCCGCAGGCCTCGACGGCTGTTCGCCGACCGGGGCTACGACTTCGACAAGTACCGCCGCCTGCTGTGGAAGTGCGGCATCAAGCCGATGATCGCCCGACGTGGCGTCGCCCACGGTTTCGGACTCGGCAGGGTGCGCTGGGTCGTAGAGCGCGCCTTCGCCTGGCTCCACCAGTTCAAGCGCCTCCGCACCCGCTACGAGCGACGCGCCGATCTCCATCAGGGATTACTCGACCTCGCCTGCAGCATCATCTGCCTCCGGCGCCTTCGAAAGTCATTCTGAAATGATCTTTAAGTCGAGGGTCATGCGTACGTCAAGCAATCGAAGTGAGGCGATAAAGAGTGGCTGATTTTTCAGTGTTACTTGAGCGAATTGATGCTGATTGAGTTTCGGCCAGTGCGACCCCTGTGAGCTGTGTCCTGTTTCAGTGGACTTCCCCTCGCTTCGAATATCGGAGAGGGGTATTGGGGTATTTCTGTAGGCATCCACGGATATTCTGAACAGGGCGTCGGTCGATGGCAGCCCGAGTGCAGCGGAATTCAGGTATTGGAGGCGGGGGCGAAAGCGCTCCTGCTCGACACCTAGTGATGGAGGAAAAGGACCCCGGTGGAACTGTTTCTCTGGAATTCGGGAATCTTCCCTCTTCGCCCGTATGCGGCTACGGGTGGCGCAGCCCCGTTTCGACGGTGCGCATATTTCGACTGTGTACGCGTCACGGCCTTTTGGCGTGATCGCCTTCGCTGGAGGAGGGGAGACGGGCCTCGTCGAACGCGCGAGCTGAGAGGTTACGCCACACCAGCGCGATGCCCACGGTCTGAGCGGCGGCCGCGACAACCCATACGGTGTCGAGCCCCCACGCGGCCGCGGCCAGCCCGCCTGCCGCCGCACCGAGCGGCGCGACACCCCATGAGAGAGCCCGGTGGCTGGTTAGCACCCGCCCCAGCAGCTCCGGGGGAGTGAACCGCTGCCTGCTCGACTGGGAGCCGACATTCCACAAGAACGTCACGAATGAGTGAACGGCCAGTACCGCGCCCACCGAGACCCAGTGCGCCGGTACGAATCCGAGCAACAGCTTGCAGATGACCTCACCGGCGATCGCAGCCCGCATCGTCACCGGATAGCCGAGCTGGGCGATGATCCGGCCCGAGAACGGGGCCGCGGCAGCGAACCCCACGGCCATGCAGGCCAACAGCACGCCGTACCACCAGCGATCGAGATGAAGGACCCGCTCGACGTAGAGCACAAGCGTCGCGTACCCCATGAACCAGGCGAACGACGCGGCCGAGACCTCGACTGTGATCGACCGGAGCAGCCGGTTGCCGAACAGATAGCGCAGGCCCAGTTTCACCTCGTGCACCGGGCGCAGGCGTGTGACCGGAGGCTGCGCATCCGGAGTCCGCAGCCGTGTCGAGAGCGACAACGCGACCGCCGATGCGGCAAGTGCCGCCCAGCCCACGGAGACCGGGTTCCAGACCACGAGAAAACCGGCCAGAGGCGGGACCAGAAAACGGACGACACCCACATCGATGAACAGCAGCCGTGAGTTCGCCGCGTCCAGACCGGTTGGCCCCACCACCCACGGCACGAGCGCACCGCGCGTACCTTCCCCGACCACCTGCCCCGCGACGAGCACGAACGCCGCGGCCATCAACACCGACAGCGATGCCGCGCCCATGAGGACGGCTGCCACGAGGCCCAGGTACGCGACAGCCTGCACGGCCAGCGAGACACCGAGCAACGACGACTTGCGGGCACGGTCAATGAGCACGCCGACAGCCAAGGGGAGGACCACCCACGGCGCCTGACTCGCCGCCGTCACCAGCGAGACGCTCCTGGGATCGGCGGTGAGGGACACGGCCATCACCGGCAGCGCCGCGAGCAGCAGCCCCTCCGCGCCCGATGCGCACAGCGCGATTCCCTGCAGCTTCCGCCAAGCCGATGGTCGCGCGACGATGCTCCCCATACGCGCATGATCCCCGAGCCCGGCACGCCCCCGTATATTTCATCTGTGGCTAAACAGTCGAGTGCGCAACAGCAGGCGGTCGCGCTCACCGGCCGAGTCGCCGAAGGAGCGCGCTTCTCGGTGTCGCCGCTGTGGGAAACGGTGTCCGGCCTCCGCGCCGTCGCCCGCCCCCGACGCCAGACCGTGCACGCGCAGTGGGCAGCCTGGGCCGACGATCGCCTCGCGGATCTGCGGGACGACTGGTGGTTCCGGCTCCTTCTGCGGTTACTGACCTCCGGAACCGAGATCCCGGAGTTTCTTGTGGTCACGCCTGGCCTGCGTTCAGTCTCCATCGGCACCGAGATAGACGCTGTGATCGCCACCCCTGCGGTGCGTGTGCGCGCCGCGTTCGATGCGGCCTTCGGGCCGCACGAACTCCCTGCGGACCTCCGCGCGGTCGCCGACCGGCCCGAGGAAACGTGCCAGCTGCTCGCCGAACGGCTCGCAGTCTGCCACGACGCCGTGATCGCGCCGATATGGTCCCGGCTTGAGGGTGTACTAGAAGGCGACCTCGAATGGCGCGCAAGGCAACTGGTCGAGTTCGGCCTCCCTCATGTCGTGCCCAGGCTGCACGACTCAGTCCGATGGGTCTCCGGCTCGATCGTCATTGGTGATCCGGCGCGGGCGACCGCCCGGACCGCGAGCGATCGCGACCTGGTGTTCGTGCCTTCGGCGTTCGTATGGCCCGACGTCTACTTGAGGTATACCCCGCACCGGATCGCGCTCTATTACCCGGCTCGGGGTTTCGGCTCGTTGCGGCAGCGGCCCCGTACCCCATCGGGCAATTCACTCAAGGCGCTGCTGGGGCGCAACCGCGCCCGCCTGCTCTGCATGCTGGAGCATCCGGCGACCGTGACCGAACTCGCCGATCGCCTGGGAATCACCCCCGGCGCGGTGTCACAACACCTGACGCTTCTGCGGGCGGCCGGCCTGGTGGTCAGCCGACGCAACGGCCGGGAGACCACGTCGCTGCGCACGGCCCTGGGACATGCCCTGGTAGATGGCCAGCTGCCTGAGACACCGACCTGAGAGGTCGTTTTCTCCCGTTGTTTCATCCTGGAATCGGCGGTTGATTTTACTTTGCCCGGTCGTGCCAGGAGTCGGTGGTCTCGCCGGTGAGGCGGTGGGACATGAGGTCTGTCATGGCAAGGTGGATCACGGCTTCGGAGCGGGTGGGGAGGGTTTCGTAGTCTCGGGCCAGTCGGCGGTGAAGCATCAGCCATCCGGTTGGGTCGGCCGCGTGGTGAGGTGCTCGCCGTGGGGCGAGTCCTGTTCCGTGCGGCCGACCCAACCGGATGGCTGCACCAGTTCAAACGCCTACGGATCCGCTACGAGATACGCGCCGACCTCCATCTCGGTCTGCTCCAACTCGCCTGCAGCATCATCTGCTTGATACGACTCCGAACCGCTTTCTGAAACGATCAGTAAGCAGCGGGCGGGCAGTGGAGGTACGCGCCGTCCGGCTCGAAGGCGGCGCCCCACCGGCGCCCCGACGCCACCGGACTGGTGGAGGGCCGGGGGAATGAGCGGCCGAGCCGCCTGGCGGGTCCTTCACCGCTCCCGCCGCCGCGATCACCACCGCCCGTAGCCCCGTCCACCGGGCATGGACCCCGCCGTCGCCGGCTGAGGACGAGATCGCGAGACGACGGTAAGTCAGCGCCGGGAGCCCCGAGTTAAGCCCATCGTTTGAACCCGTCCCGGGACGAGTCCCTGCGAGCTGATGAGATGTCAGGCTTCGCGCGGAAACGATCACTACGGAGACCAGGGGCATGGCGATGACTGACAATCCGCAAGCGGGCCGAACGCAGCAGAACAAGCCCGGACCGTACGACATCGTCCTCGTCGGGGGACGTGTGGTGGACCCCGAGAGGAACATCGACGAGGTCCTCAACGTGGGGATCACGGGGCACCAGGTCGCGGCGATCTCGCGCGAGCCGCTGGAGGGCTCGACAGTGATCGACGCGCAGGGCCTGGTCGTCGCCCCCGGTTTTGTCGACCTCCACTCGCACGGCCAGCAGCTGCCCGCCGCGTGGATGCAGGCGTTCGACGGGGTGACCACCGCGCTCGAACTGGAATCGGGACTTCTGCCGATCGGGGAGTTCTACGACAACGTCGCCGCCGAGGGCCGCCCGATCAACTACGGCGCCTCCGTCGCGTGGACGTACGCCCGCATCGCGGAGAAGGAGGGCCGGGAGCCCAAGGCCGATCTGGTGTGGTTCCAGGAGGCGTTCTCGCGCGACGGCTGGCAGAACAGCCTGGCCGACGACGGCGAGGTCGAGCGCATCATCGCCCGCGTCGAGAAGGGACTGCTGGACGGCGGCCTGGGCATCGGCATCAACGGCGGCTACGCGCCGGGCTACGGGCGCAAGGAGTACCACGCGCTCGCCAAACTCGCCGCGAAGCACAAGGTGCCGACCTTCACGCACGTGCGCTACCTCTCCGTCCAGGAGCCGGAAAGCGGCTTCGAGGCACTCGGCGAACTCATCTCCCTCGCCGCGGCGACCGGCGCGCACATGCACGTCTGCCACCTCAACGCCAACGCTGGCCGGGACGTCAAGGCCTGCGTGGAACTCATCGCCGAAGCTCAGAAGAACGGCGTGCCGGTCACCGTCGAGTCGTACCCCTACGGCGGGTGCTCCAGCACCGTGGGTGCGGAGGTCTTCCGGGGTGACTGGCTCGCACGCTGGGGGGCGGAGGACGCCTCGGTGATGGAGCTCAACGGCGAACCGATGACCCAGGAGAAGATCGACGAACTGCAGAAGAACGCGCCCGGCACCGTCGTCAACATGCACTTCCTGCACCCCGACGACAAGCCCGAGGACGCCGAGCTGCTCGACCTCTCCGTGCTGTACCCCGGGGCCGCGATCGCCTCCGACGCGATGCCGTGGGTGAACAAGGACGGAACCCTGGTCGAGGGCGATGTCTGGCCGCTGCCCGCGGACGCCTTCGCCCACCCGCGTTCGGCCGGTTGCTTCTCCCGCTTCCTCTCCCGCTGGGCGCGCGGGGGCCCCGGGGAGGAGCCCAAGGTGTCGCTGGTCGAGGCGATCCGCAGGACGAGCCTCATCCCGGCGCAGATCCTGGAGGAGTCGGTGCCGCAGATGCGCGGCAAGGGCCGGCTCCAGGTCGGTGCGGACGCGGACATCGTGGTGTTCGATCTCGCCACCGTGCAGGACAACGCGACGTTCACCGAGCCCGCGCAGCACTCCACCGGCTTCCGGCACGTCCTCGTGAACGGCACCCCCGTCATCCGGGACGGCAAGGAGCTCCTGGAGCAGCGCCCGGGCAGGCCGATCCGTCGGGCCCGGGCCACCACCCGGCCCGCGGTGCCGGGTGCCGGTGCGGCCGAGGGCCTCGAAACGAGCTGAGCCGCACGCATCGCGTCAGCGACCGTCGGCTACCGGACGTCGAGTTGCAGCGGCGGGTTCGGGTCGTTGTCGTCGTTCATGAAGTCCTTCATGCCCTGCCACAGCGAGCGGGCCCGGTGGACGGTGGCCTTCCGGGCGTCGGCCAGGACCTCCGGGCGTTCGCCGAAACCGGCCGGGAGCGGCGGAAGGCCCAGCGCGGCGAGGGTGCGGACCAGGAGCTCCGACGGTTCGCCCGGGTCGCGCAGCAGCCGCGCCACCTCGCGGGCGTCGCCGCTGCCGGCCGCCGCGACGAGCAGCTCCGCGTGCTGTTGCGCGGTCTCCTGCGACGGCGTCTCCCCGGGCCCCGCCCATCGGTGCCGGGCGACCGTCCTGCCCTTGCCGACGACGGTGAGGGCCCGGGAGTCGCTCCCCTCGGCGTGGGCGACCAGGGTGGTCAGCCGGGGGGAGTCGAACGCGGATTCCGCGATCCTCACCAGCCCGTCGAGGCGCAGCAGCGTCGCGCGGCGTCCGCGCTTGCCCGGTGTCTCCAGCGAGGGGGCCGTCTCCACCAGCGTCCACCGCCCGGCCGGAGCGAGCCGGACGGTGGCCGCGGTCAGCAGCAGCTCCTGCGAGGTGCGCTGCGGCGAGAGGGGCACGTACGCGATCTCCAGTGCCGCCTGCGGCCGCGCGGACTCCGGCAGCGGCACCGCGGGGGCGGGGACGGTGCCGTTGCGGGGGACGGAGGAGGCGAGCCGGGACCGGGCGTGGTCCCGGAAGTGCAGGAACACCTCCAGGGGAGCCCCCAGGTACTCCCACGGCGACCCGGTGGCGTACCGCCCGATGGAGCGGTAGACGTCCAGCGACTCGGCCCAGCGTTCCCGGCCGTTCAGCGCCCACACCAGGTGGTTGCGAACCAGGCGGGCAGCACGGTCCTCGGGCGGGCGCGACACGGAGTACGCCTGCGCCGTGGCGATGATCTCGTCGGTCCGGTCGGCGCCGGGGGTCGCCGGGCCGTCGTTCCTGCGCGGGCGTCCGCCCCGTCTCCCCGTCTCGAGGCCGACCTCCGTCAGCGCCACGACCTCCAGCGCGCGGAGGGGGGAGTCCCGCGGGGCGTCGGCGGCGGCGCGGGCCGCGTGGTCGAGCATCTCCTCGTGGCTGCCGTACCACTTGGCGGAGAGGAACTGCACGGCCCGGAAGTGGGTGGGCAGGTGGTGGGGCCCGCAGGCGAGCGCCTGGCTCAGGCAGTCGTCGAAGACTTCGCGCGGCGCCCCGGCACCCGTGCAGTGCGCCAGGACCGCGGACCACGGGACCGGGTCGCCGGGGCCGGCCGCGACGGCCGCTTCGATGACCGGCAGCGCGTCGTTCAGCAGCGAGTGGAAGGCGCGGAACTGATCCGCGGCCACGTCCTTCGCGGACGCGCCCGTGCGGACCTTCCACGCCTCGGCGATCCGCCGGAACGCCTCGACGACGAGGGCGTCGGGGTCGTCCGGCGACCCGGCCAGCCAGGCGTCCAGCCATGCCGCGTCGTCCACGGCGATCTCGGCGAGGGCACGCACGGACTCGTCCCGCAGCGTCCAGTCGGCCTTCTCGCGCGTGGCGGCGAGGAGCGCGCGGGCCGGCGCGTACGCGCCCCGGCGGGCGGCGGACAGGGCGTCGACGGCGTGCGCGTCCGGTGCGTCGACCACGACCGCGTGGTCCGGAGGCAGCCCGACCCCTGTCGCCTCCAGATGCTGGACCATGCGCGCTACCTTGCCGAACACGTGTGCCTCCCCTATAGAACCTGCACGTGTCCGCCATGATCGCCCGTGCGTCACGCCCTTGGCGGGGCGGGGCCGCCGAGTCGTGTCCGTAACGCCGTCACGACGTGACCATTACTGCGCCATGCCGCGAAATGCCATGTACCGGGGACCTGTTCACGGGGTTGTCGGCCCTCTGCCGGGACGGATGGACGCGCGGGTGAGCCCCTGTTTTTCGCGGTCCTGCAAGAGGGCCGCTGGCCTCCGGGCCCGGCATGACTTTTGCCCCCTGCCGAACGGATGACCTGGGGGGTGGTGTCACCGAGCCCGAGGGGTGCCGTCGGAGACGCTGATGAGAGGTCCGACCACCGCTCGGCCGGGCGCAATGCCCGGTCGTTCACGGGCGGCAGGTCTGCATAACGTGGATGTGCGAGAACGGCCCCGGCGCCCAGGCCAGCACCGTTACGAGCAAGTGGGGGCACGGTGATCGACACCAGCAGCGTGGGCGTCTTCCTCGGCCTGGACGTCGGCAAGAGCACACATCACGGCCACGGGCTCACCCCGGCCGGCAAGAAGGTCTTCGACAAACCGCTGCCCAACAGCGAGCCGAAACTGCGGGCCGTCTTGGAGAAACTGGCTGCCAAGTTCGGCACCGTCCTCGTCGTCGTGGACCAGCCCGCATCCATCGGCGCCCTGCCGCTGGCCGTCGCCCGCGCCACGGGTTGCCAAGTCGCCTACCTGCCCGGCCTCGCCATGCGCCGGATCGCCGACCTCTACCCTGGCGAGGCGAAGACCGACGCGAAGGACGCGGCCGTGATCGCGGACGCAGCCCGAACGATGCCGCACACCCTGCGCTCCCTGGAGCTGACCGACGCGATCACCGCCGAACTGACCGTTCTCGTGGGCTTCGACCAGGACCTCGCCGCCGAGGCCACCCGGACCTCCAACCGGATACGGGGCCTGCTCCCACCTCGCCTCCTACGCCGGCCTCGCCCCGACGACAAAGTCCTCGGGGACCTCGATCCACGGCGAACACGCACCACGGGGCGGAAACCGGCAGCTCAAACGCGCGATGTTCCTGTCCGCGTTCGCCGCCCTGCACGACCCCGCCTCCCGCACCTACTACGACAAATGCCGGGCCCACGGCAAAACCCACACACAGGCTCTGCTCCGCCTGGCCCGGCACCGCATCAGCGTCCTGTTCGCCATGCTCCGCGACGGAACCTTCTACGAACCCAGGTGTTCCAGCTCTCCGCCGACTCCGCCCGCTCGCTGGGCAGCAGGCGGGAGGAGTCGGTCCACCTCAACCACCTCGCCTGGGCCTACAACCTCAGCGTCGCCGATCCCCACGCCGCCCTGACGACCGCCGACGCCGCGCTCGCGGCGACCCGCGACTGCGGGGACGGGCTTCAGGAAGGCTGGGCCCCTCGGCTACGCCGCGGGCGCAGCCAACCGGCTGGGCCGGGCACAAGAGGCTCAGGCGCGACTGCGCGAGGCGGCCCGCTGCCTGGCCTCGGTCGCACTCGCTGCGCTCGACGCATAGCGTGGTGGTCTGTCACGCGGTTAGGGCCTATGGACTCCGGCTAGGACACCGCCCACCCAACCCACACCCTCCCTGCCCGTCGTGCTGGTCGGATACCTGCTCCCGACCGGGTCATCGGCGTGTTTCAGGGCGTCGGCCCGGTAGTCGCGGGGGGTGCTTCCGTACGCGGTGCGAAACGTGCGGCTAAAGGCTGTCGCGCTGGAGAAGCCCCAGCGGACGGCGATGGCCTGAATGGGTTGCCGTCGCAGATCGGGGCTGGCGAGATCGGCGCGGCAGCGTTCGAGCCGACGCCGGCGAATCGTCGCGGCGACGCCTTCGGGTTCGTCGTGGAAGAGGGCGTGCAGGCTCCGCAGGGAGAGGTGGTGACGGTCGGCGATCACACGCGGCGTCAGGTCAGGCTCTCCGAGATGGAGTTCGATGAAGGCGTTGATGCGGCGAAGCAGGGTGTGGGCCCTTAGCTCAGCGGGCTGCTGCACCGTGGAGCCGAGCTGTCCAGCCAGACACGAGGCGGCCAGGCCCACAGCCATCTCCCCCAGCCCGCCCAGCTCGTGGGGCGAACAGTCAGGGCCCTTCCTGGCGAGCTCCACCAGGAACCCGGCCAGGATCGCAGCCATACCCGTGCCTCCGCGAACGCACCGCCCGAGGAGACGGTCGACCTGCTGCGAAGGCAAGGGCATCCGAGCCTTGGGGATCTGCAGGATGAACACCTCAACACCGCGGCCGTCCGTCCCCGAGCCGGACTCGTACGGGCGGGAGGTGTCCCACAGCGCCATGTCCCCGGCGCTCAGCTCCGCCTCCCGCCCCTGCTGCGCGAACCAGGCGGAGCCGCCCGTCACCAACCCGAGCTGGTACTGTTCCGGATCCCCTTTGCGGATCAACGCCTCGGTCCGCCGCGAACGCAGCGGGGCGTAAGTGAACTTCGCCAGCTGGGCGGCGCCGACGTCGAGCAGCCCGCCCGAGGCGTAGAACCCGCCCGTGTCATGTGCGTGGAAAACCGTCGGCATCAGCACATGGGACACCATCTCCGCGAACCACTCGAGCCTGTCCTGAGACGGCACTCGTGCCGTCGTCATCCCCTGCCACACCGTCGACGCTCCCCCGTGATTGCCGTCCGTCACCGGGGGCTCAGCCTCCGGCCGTGTGCAGTCTGACGGGCTGAGCAAGATCGCGCTACCGCGCGCGCCGAGCGGTCTCGCTTCAGTGGTGTCAGTGCCAGAGCTGGTAGCGGCCGTTGTTCTCGTCGTGGAGGTAGACGCTGCTGCCGCTGTCGTTGGCGTCCAGGAACCGCCCGGTCGCCTTGTGCTTGAGCTTCCAGCCGGCCGACGTCTGAATTTCGTACCAGCGCTGGTAGTCGTTGCCCGTGCACGGCTCCATGTAGACGTCGTTGTCCCAGTAGGCCGTCAGACAGTACCCACGGTCATCGTTGCGCTTCATGAGCCACGAGCCGTCGCTGTTGCTGGACTCGTACCAGGCCGTTCCGTAACTCGAGCACCCCCACATCTTGGCGTCGTTGTTGTCCAGGTTCCAGCCCAGGCACAGCTTGGACACATCGTGCTGCCAGGTGACAGTGCTGTCGGCGCTGGCCGGTGCGGCAACGCCCAGAGTAAGACCGGCGGCCGCGCCGACCATGCCAAGCGCCTTGCTCATCCGCTTCAGAGAAGTGAACACCATGGTTTCTCCCATTACTTGACAGCGCGGGCCGGGCTGGCCCGTGTCTCAGCACATACGGCCCGAGCGCGGTTCTCTGTGGTCGTCGGTTCTGACGCGGCCACCGAACGTTGATCGGACGCAGCACCGAATGTAGGAAAGATCAGCTCGCCGGACTGAACAATGGGCGCGGGATTTCTGAACGCTCTGCGCTCGGTCAGGAGCGGCCACCGAGCCGATGTCCGGGCGCTGCTGAACGCGCCCCCCCGTTACCGTCTTCGTGGCCCTGAAACAGGGCTCCCGGCCTTCGGCCCCGGTATGACTCGGTCCCCCAGTCGATGATGATCGAAAAGGTGGTGTCGCCGGTGTCGGAGGAGGCCCAGCCGCGCGGCGCCGCCTGTACCCGAACTCGGTTGAATGGCACCACGGTCACCTCCCGCCGGTCCGGCCCGCTCGGTGTCCGACTGGCCGCCGCACTGGCCGAGGCCGCGGTCCATCTGCTCACCGACCCCGCGATCGGCAGGATCAAAAAATGCGAGGCGGGCGACCGCAACCAGCGCGCCTCCGGCCCGATCCTCGCCTTCACCACCACCGGCATCCAGGACCAGGAGAAGCGCCTGCACGCCGCGGGTGTGGACATCACCATGCCGCTGCGCGAGGAACCCTGGGGCGAACGCCTCTTCCAGATCACCGACCCCAACGGCGTGATCATCCAGTTCCTCGAGTGGACAGCACCGGCCGTCAACTCCGCGACGGAACCTTCTACGAACCCAGAACACTTTGCCTCGCTTGACGAAAGACATAGAGGCACCCCCCGCCTTCACCGGGCCGGCCTCTTACCTCATGGGTAATCGCCCCGGGGCGCCCGTGCTGACAGGATCGGTGACCTCGCCGCGCCGGAGGGCGCGGGAGCATGACGGAGGGGCCGAACATGTCGACAGCCATACCCACGAACACGCGTGCTGTGATTGAGGAGTTGCTGCGCAGGATCGGCGAGGGCGACCCCGGGCGCATCGCCGAGTTGTACGCCGAGCCGTGCGACTGGAAGTTCGACTGGCCGGAGTCCGGGCACGGTTGCGCCGCCACGCCGTGGATCAGGCACCGCTCCACCCGCGCCGACGCGGCCGCCCACTACCGTGAGATCGCCGAGCACCACCTGCCGGAGCACGTGGCGACCGAGATCGAGCGCATCCTCGTCGACGGAACGGACGCGGTCGTGCTCGGCGAGATCCGGCAGACCGCCCGGGCCACCGGCCGTGCGTATCGCGCGCGGTTCGCCCTGCACCTCACCGTCGAGGACGGCCTCGTCACCCGGCACCACGTCTACGAGGACAGCCTGGCCGTCACCCGGGCGTTCGAGCCCGAGAAGGGCTGAGGGGCAGGGTCCGGGCGGCCTGCATGGGCCGGGGCGCGCGTCCCTCCGCGGTCTTCCGGGCTCGTTGCGAGGAGCGCGGCGGGGCGGTCCGGGCGCCGCCCCGCCCGGAGGCGCCGCTACCCGGACGTGCTGCTGCTGCCGCCGCTGCCGCTGCCGGGGCTGGGCATCAGGGCGTTCCACAGGGGCGTTGCCGCGCCGCGGTTTCGGGCGCTCAGCTCCTCGAAGTACCAGTCCTGGCCCAGGAGTTGCTTGACCCGCGGGATCGCTTCGGCGTCGGGGCCGCTGTAGTAGTGGACCTTCCTGGTGTCGCCGTCGGTGACCATCCGGTACATCACCTCGGCGGTGAGCGCCGGGTCGGAGCGTACGAGGTTCAGGGAGGTGAAGGCGTCCCAGGAAGCGAGGTAGTCCTCCGGGACGTTCTCGGCGCGGTCCGCCTTGCCGAAGATCCCGGTCTCCATGCTGCCGGGGTGGAGCGCCTTGACCTGTACGCCGAACTCGGCGAGCTCCGCGTGCAGCCCCTCGCTCAGCGCGGCGACGGCGGCCTTGGACGCCTCGTAGACCGAGGCGTACGGGAATCCGGCGTCGGCGCTGATCGAGCTGACGTTGACGACGACGCCCGAGCGCTGCTCGCGGAAGATCGGGACGACCGCCTTGTTCAGCGCGATCAGGCCGAAGACGTTGGTCTGGAACTGCCGGTGGACCTGGTCCATTGTCGAGGCTTCCAGCGGGCCGGACTGGAAGTACCCGGCGTTGTTGATCAGCGCGTCGAGGCGGCCGAACCGGGACAGCGCCAGTTCACCGAAGGCCAGGCAGGCTTCCTCGTCGTCGACGTCCAGCAGGAACGTGTGGACGTTGTCCAGGCCGGCGTGCCTGTCCAGGTCGGCCTTCTTGCGTACGGTGGCGACGACGTTCCAGCCGGCTTCGGCGAAGCGGCGCACACCCAGGTACCCGAAGCCGCTCGCGGTACCGGTGATGACGATGGTCTTCGCGGACATGGCAGGGCTCTCTTCCGTGAGGCGGGTGGTCCCGTGACTCCCCCTGCGATTTAGTGAAACATGGGTGCGTTAACGCGGCAAGTGCAACGCAACCCTGTTGCGTTAAAGTGCCTGTATGACGACTCCGCCGTTCCAGCGTGCCCGTCGACCGGAGCACAAGGAGCAGCGCCGCCAGGACATCCTGGAAGCGGCTGCCACGCTCGCGCGGCGCGACGGCGTGCGAGCGGTCACCCTGACCGACATCGCCGCCGAGGCCGGGGTTCACAAATCGGCCGTACTGCGCTACTTCGAATCGCGCGAAGCGGTCTTCCTCCTGCTGACCGCGGACGGCTGGCAGGACTGGGCCGCCGCCGTCGAGGGGGTGCTGCGCGAGCCGATGGGCCCGCGCGAGACCGCCGCCGCGCTGGCCGCCACCCTCGCCGAGCGGCCCCTGTTCTGCGACCTGCTCGCCCACGCCCCGCTCACGCTGGAACGCGGCGTGTCCCGGGAGCAGGTCCGCGACTTCAAGGTCACGGCCCTCGGCGCCGTCGACCGCGTCGCCCGCGCGCTGGCCGTCGCCCTGCCGTCGACGACCCGTGAGCGGGCGGTCGACGTGATCGCCGGTACGACCGCGATGGCGGCACAGCAGTGGCAGACCGCGAACCCGCCGGAGACCCTGGCCGCCCTCTACGCCGAGGACCCGCTCCTCGGCCACATGGCTGCCGAGTTCACGCCCCGGCTCGCCCGGCTGGTGGCCATGCTCCTCGCGGGTGCCGCGCGGCCGGAGGAGGGGGCGTAATCCCCCGGGCCCCGCTCAGTGACCGGTGCGCAGCTCCGCGAGGACCGCGTCCGTGAACGGGGGCCACGCCTCGACGGCCCACGGGCCGAAGGCCCGGTCGCTCAGGGCGACGCATGCCGCGCCCGCCGCCGGGTCGATCCACAGGAACGTGCCGGACTGCCCGAAGTGGCCGAAGGTCGCCGGGGACGACGAACCACCCGTCCAGTGCGGGGACTTGGAGTCGCGGATCTCGAAGCCGAGGCCCCAGTCGTTGGGGTTCTGGTGGCCGTAGCCCGGCAGCACGCCCTTCAGGCCGGGGTGGACGACGGTCTGCGCGGCCGCCACCGTACGCGGGTCGAGCAGGCGCGGGGCCTGCACCTCGGCGGCGAAGCGGACGAGGTCGTCGACGGTCGAGACACCGTCCTTGGCGGGCGAGCCGTCCAGCGTGGTCGCCGACATCCCGAGCGGTTCCAGCACGGCCTGGCGCACGTACTCCGGGAACGGGATGTCGGTGGCCTTGGCGATGTGGTCGCCCAGCACCTCGAAACCCGCGTTGGAGTAGAGCCGCCGGGTGCCCGGCGCGGCCATGGCCCGGTGCTCGTCGAACGCGAGCCCGCTGGTGTGCGCCAGCAGATGCCGTACGGTCGCGCCCTCCGGCCCGGCCGGCTCGTCGAGCTCGACCGCGCCCTCCTCGTACGCCACCAGCGCCGCGTAGGCCGCGATCGGCTTGGTGACCGAGGCGAGCGGGAAGCGGTGCGCGGTCGGGCCGTGCGTACCGACGACCGTGCCGTCCGCTCGTACGACGGCCGCGGCCGCGGTGGGGACGGGCCAGTTGTCGATCATCGCCAGGCTCTGCATGCATATGAGCGTAACGGGCGGGTCCGAAGGCCTCCGGCCCCGCCTCGGCTACTTCCGCTCCTCCCGGCTGTACAGCCGGTGACCGGTGCCGTCGGCGTTGGTGTCCCAGTAGTCGGTGTACTCCTTGTCGCCGACCCGGCCGGACAGGCGGAAGACCTTCCTCGCGGGGTCGGGGTCCTCGACCTGGAGGGAGTGCTTGTCACCCCGTTCGTCGAGGTAGTCCACGCGCAGGTGGTACTCGACGTACTCCCTGCCCAGCAGCCGTGACTGCACGACCATGACGAAACCCTTCCCGGGCCGGAGGACCTGCGAGGCCCAGCTGAAGTAGGGCTTTCCGTTCCGGGTGAGCTGCGGATAGCGCTGGTCCAGGTCCAGTTCGGCGAGGACCGTCTCCTCCTCGGCACCCCCGAGGGGGGTGATCAGCGTGGCGTCGATCGCCTTGGTGCGGCGCGTGACCACGGGAACGATGTCCACCACCGTGACGGGCGAGGAGGACGCGTTGGTCACCGCCACTTTGTAGGTGTTCGCGGTGAGGCTGACCACACCCAGCTTCCGCAGCAGAGGGTTCCATGCCTCGGGGGGCGCCTCACCGGCCAGGACGGCCTTGTCCTTTGCGCTGGTGGCGCGCTTCTCCGACACCATGAACCCGCCCTCGCCGGCCGGCATGACCACCACCTTGACCCGGGCGGACGAGCCCGGACGGGGCGGGGCCGACGCGGCGGCCGGTTCCTTCTCACCGAACAGCGAGTCGGTGACGAATCCCTGGACCGACGCCCCCAGGCCGGTGATGAGGCTCACGATGACGGCGGAGAGACCGGTCAGGACGGCCGCCGCGACCGCCGTCCGCGTCGCGTTGCCACCGGATTCCGGCCGTCCGGCGGCCCGGCGCCGCTCGGACACGCGGCGGAGACGTTCACGTCGACCGGATTGTCGCGCCATGATGTTCCCCGCCGTCCCCCGTATCGAATTTTCTTGATCGTAGCCAGGTCCCGGGGCGGGGCGCACTCGGAAATCCGGCTCCGGCCCGCGCTTGCTTCGAGTGCACTCCAAGGTTCTAGCGTGGAGGGCATGACGGTGATGGAGAGCACTTCCCCGAAGGTGGACGTCTGCACGGCGCCCCCGCAGGCGCATCCGCGTCCCGAGGGGCACGACCGGTACACCATCAGCGAGGTCGTGGCCCTCACCGGGCTCACCGCGCACACCCTGCGCTGGTACGAGCGGATCGGGCTGATGCCGCACATCGACCGGTCCCACACCGGGCAGCGCCGCTTCACCAACCGGGACCTGGACTGGCTGTCCTTCGTCGGCAAGCTGCGGATGACCGGCATGCCGGTCGCCGACATGGTCCGGTACGCGGAGCTGCTGCGCGAGGGCGAGCACACCTTCGAGCAGCGTCAGGAACTGCTGGAGGCGACCCGCCGCGACGTACGGACGCGGATCGCGGAGCTCCAGGACACCCTCGCCGTACTCGACTACAAGATCGACTTCTATGCGAGCGCCCGGACGGCGCCGGAAAGGCCCTGTGCCTGATGACTGACGACAGGATCACCACGGTGGAGCTCGGCAACGGCGGCCCGCGGGTCGGTGTGCAGGGGCTCGGCTGCATGGGCATGAGCGAGTTCTACGGAGCCACCGACGAGCAGTCCGCCCGCGAGACGCTGGAGACCGCGCTGACGGCGGGCGTCACCCTCTTCGACACCGCCGACATCTACGGCAGCGGCGCCAACGAGACCTTCCTCGCCCCGTTCGTCGGCGCGCACCGGGACGAGATCACCCTCGCCACGAAGTTCGCCGTCGAGCGCCGGGATGACGACCCGCACTACCGGGGCGTGCGCAACGACCCGGCGTACATCCGCCAGGCCGTCGAGGCCAGCCTGCGGCGGCTCGGCACCGATGTCATCGACCTCTACTACATGCACCGCCGCGACCCGGCCGTCCCGCTCGCCGAGTCCGTCGGCGCGATGGCCGAGCTGGTCCGGCAGGGCAAGGTCAAGCATCTCGGGCTGAGCGAGGTGACCGGCGCCGAACTGCGCGAGGCGCACGCGGTGCACCCGATCGCGGCGCTCCAGTCGGAGTGGTCGCTCTTCAGCCGGGACGTGGAGCGCAGCGCCGTACCGGCCGCCGCCGAGCTCGGGGTGGCGCTCGTGCCGTACTCGCCGCTCGGCCGGGGCTTTTTGACCGGGGCGTTCACCGACGCGGCCAAGGAGCTGTCGGACGGCGACTTCCGCAAGTACCAGCCCCGCTTCACCGGCGACAACGCGCGGAAGAACGCCGCCCTGCTGGAGCCCGTCCACAAGATCGCCGCCGCGCACGGGGCGTCGGCCGCGCAGGTGGCGCTCGCCTGGGTGCAGCAGCGCGCCCAGGTCCACCAGCTCGCCGTGGTCCCGATCCCGGGCACCCGTAGGAGCAGCCGGCTGCTGGAGAACGTCGCCGCCACCCGGCTCACCCTGAGCGCCGAGGAACTGGCCCTGCTGGAGCCGATCGCCGGCCAGGTGGCGGGCGACCGCTACCCGGACATGAGCAACACCGCCACGGCGCGCGAATAGGCCCCCGGGCTCACCGCGCCGTCCCCTCGGTGATCGCGGCGAAGGCGCGGAGCGAGTCCGTGCCCGGGGCGAAGTAGCCGGTGTGCCCGCGGGCGTCCTCGGCCGGGACGCGGCGCGCCCCGAACCCCGGGGCGGCCGGGTCCGGGCCGTGGCCCAGCCCCGCCACCCGGACGTTCGGCACCCGGTCGATCCAGTCCGTGGCGTCCTTCGCGGCCCACACCCTCGCCCGGGTGCGCAGCGCGGCGGCACTGTCCGCGCGCATCCCGGGCGAGCCGAGGACGACCAGGTCCCGGGCGCGCAGCCGGGAGGCGGCGAGCCCGCAGACCACCGAGCCGTAGCTGTGGCAGAACACAGCGGGCTCGGGGACCCCGTCGGCGGCCAGCCCGTCGGCGAACCGGGTCAGCCGGTCCGCCCCGGCCTCGGCGAGCGTGCCCGTCGCGGCATCGACGCCGAGGCCCACGGGCGTGGTGTACCCGGCCCAGGCGATCACCGCGCTGCCGGGCCCGGTCCGCGCGTACAGGGCCTTCGCCATGCCCGCCGGAGTGCCGTACACATCGCTCGTACGGTCGAAGGTACCGGCGTCGATGTCCGAACCCGGCACCACCACCGCGACCCGGCCCGCGGTGCGCAGGTCCCCGAAGACCTCGGCGACCTGGCCGCGCCCACGCGGGTCGAACGCCAGGATCTGCCGCCCCCGGCCGCCGCCGAGGTGCGCGTACCGGGGGTCGTTACTCGCCCTCAGGGCAAGGGCGTTGGCCCGGTAGCGCAGCTCGATCGGGGCGCCGTCCAGATTGCCGACGACCAGCGGATGGCGTACGGCCAGGTCCTGCCGCTGCGACGGGGTCAACCCCCGGAAGAACCGGGCCACTTCGGCCGGTGTGGCGCGCTCCGGGTCCGGCAGCGCGCCCCGGGTGTGGTCCGCCCGCCAGGACGCGGTGCCCGGCGGCGGCCCGGTCAGGGCCCGCTGTGCGCTCCCGGACGCCCAGCCGGCCGTCCCCGCCACCACGGTGGTGGCCAGCGCGACCGCGACCAGAGTCCTCGCGTAACGGCGCATCCCGTTCCCCTCCCCCTGCTGCGGCCCGTCCGGTGGCGGCGGGCCCTACGGCGTGACGGGGAGGAACGTAGAAAGGCCCCCGGTGCGAGGACATCGCACCCGGGGGCCAATCACGAACCGATACCGGGGTAGGGGGTGTACGCGTCCCGGGGCGCCCAGGACCTCAGGGGGCACCCGGGTGCGATGTCCTCGCACCGGGGGCGCCCAGGACCTCAGGGGGCACCCGGGACCTCGGGGACGCCCAGGGCCTCAGGGGGCACCCGGGACCTCGGGGACGCCCAGGGCCTCAGGCCTCGCCCGGGACCACCACCCCCGCCTCGTACGCGAAGATCACCGCCTGCGCCCGGTCGCGCAGGTCCAGCTTGGCCAGGACCCGGCCGATGTGCGTCTTCACCGTCTGCTCCGCCAGGATCAGCTTCCCCGCGATCTCCTGGTTGGACAGCCCCCGCGCGATCAGCTCCAGCACCTCCGTCTCGCGCGGGGTCAGCCCGTTCAGCCGCAGTGCCTGGCCGCCGCGGGTGGCGCCGGACGGGCCCTGCCGGGCGAAGTCCGCGATCAGGCGGCGGGTCACCGAGGGCGCCAGCAGCGCCTCGCCCGCCGCGACCACCCGCACCGCCGCGATCAGGTCGGCGGGCGGCGCGTCCTTCAGCAGGAAACCGGACGCCCCGGCGCGCAGCGCCTCGTACACGTAGTCGTCCACGTCGAAGGTGGTGAGCATCAGCACCCTCGGCCGGTGCGTCACCCCGGGCGGCGGGTTCAGCAGCTCACGGGCCGCCGCCAGGCCGTCCATCTCGGGCATCCGGACATCCATCAGGACCACGTCCGGCAGGGTCGCGCGGCTGACTTCGACGGCACGGCGCCCGTCCGGCGCCTCCCCGACCACGTCGATGTCGCTCTGCGCGGCGAGCAGCGCCGCGAACCCCGCCCGCACCATGGCCTGGTCGTCGACGATGATCACGCGGATGGTCACGAATCCTCCGGAACAGCAGCGGCGATGGGGGCGGCAGGAGCCAGGGGCAGCCGAGCGGCCACCCGGAAACCGCCGCCGGGCAGCGGCCCGGTGTCCAGCGTGCCGCCCGTCAACCGTACGCGCTCGCGCATCCCGACGAGCCCGTGCCCGGTCCCGGACGCCTCCGGCTCCAGCGGCGAACCGGGCAGCTCCGCACGGTCGTTGACCACCAGCACCGTCAGATGCGTACCGTCCGACGTGACCGACACCCCGGTCCGTGCCCCCGGCGCGTGCCGGATCACATTGGCCAGCGCCTCCTGCACGATCCGGTACGCCGACAGATCCACCGCCTGCGGCACGTCCGGCAGCCCGGCGGCCAGCGACAGTTCCACCGGCAGCCCCGCCCGTACCGTCGCCTCCACCAGCTGCTGCACCCGGTCGAGCCCCGGCTGCGGCGCCCGCTCGCCCGCCGAACCGTCACTGCGCAGCACCGCCAGCAGCCGCCGCATCTCCGTCAGCGACTCCCGCGCGCTCGCCGCGATGGCCTCGAACTCCTCGCGGGCCTCCGCGGACAGCCCGCCGATCCGGTACGGCGCGGAGTCCGCCTGGACCGTGATCACCGACATGTGGTGCGCGACCACGTCGTGCAGCTCGCGGGCGATCCGGGTGCGTTCCTCCAGCAGCGTGCGCCGCGCCCGCTCGGCCACGCTGATGGTCTCCTGCTCGGCCAGCCGGCGCTGCGCCACGCCCCGTTCCCGGACCACCGCGCCGATCACCATGACGATCGCGCCGAAGATCGCGAGCAGTCCGGCGCTTCCGTTGCTGCGCTCCGGGACGGACAGGTGCAGGGCCAGGCCGGGCGCCGCGGTCACCGCCCATACGGCGGCGGTGGTGCGCCGGGTCTCGCGCAGGGCCACCGCCAGCAGCACGAAGAGCAGACAGAACAGGGTGGGCGGCGGCCACGGCCAGATCTCCTGCGGGGACCGCGGGTGCGCGAGCAGGACCAGCGACCCCAGGACGGCGGCGGGAAGGACGATCCACCACGCCTGCAGCGGGCGGTGCGCCAGCATCAGCAGCGGCGCCGCCTGGGCCACCGCCAGCAGACCCGCCGGCCAGTCGGCCACCCCGTACTGATTGGTCAGCACGGTCACCGTGACCGGCAGGAAGAGCGCCGTGAGCGCGAACACGACCACGTACGGGACCACCCGCCGCCACCGCTTGCGCGAGCCGGCGAGCGGCGGGACCGGGGGGTGCGAGGGATGGGCGAGGCCGTGGGCGAGGCCGCGCAGATTGCGGCGGGCGGCGCTCACCAGCCCGTCGGCGGCGGGCGGCGGGGGTGCGGGTGCTGAAGAGGTCATGGCGGCACGAGCCTAGGCAGCGGACCCGCCCGGCCGCGTCATACCCCGGTCCCGGTTCGCCGCCGGGCCGTGTCGTACGGGGGTATCACTCGCCGGGCGGGCGCGCGCCTCGTACGGGCGTCACAGCTCGGCGAGCAGCTGGGCCTTCTTGGCGCTGAACTCGTCGTCCGTCACCAGCCCGGCCCGGTGCAGCTCCCCGAGGTGCCGGATGCGCTCCGCGATGTCGGCGGGGTCGCGGCGGGCCGCGCCCGCCAGGACGGCGGCGGGCACCGGCACCGCCGAATGGTTCCTGCGCACCGCTTCCAGGACCGCCGCGGCGAACGGCAACGACTCGTGCACCGCCCCGTAGCCGAGGCTGAAGACCACCGCCGCCGGGTCATGATCGGCCCGCAGCGGCTCCCGCCCCCTCGGGAGCAGTCGCAGATACCCGTCCAGCCCCTCCGGCTGGCGCCACTCCACACCGCTCAGCTCGGCGACCGGGAAGGTCTGGTCCCCGGCCTTCCACTTCGCCGACGAGGCGCCCGTCCAGAACCAGCGGAAGGACACCCGCTGTCCGTCGAACCCGGCACGGCCGTCGTACGCCTTGAACTGGAGGGGTGCCTCGGGCGCGGCCACCAGGAAGCGGTCGGCGGGCTCCGCCGCGTCGGGACCGAGCCGGGCGCGCAGCTCGTCCGCGTAGTACTCGGCGAGCGTCTCCCGGTCGCCGGGGAGCACCAGCCGGTACGGATCGCAGCTGTCCTTCAGCTGCCCGGCCGCGGCCTCGACCAGGGGGTCGGCGCCGGGTCTGGGCACGGCACGCAGGACCACCGTGCCGCGCTTGCCCGGGGTCAGCGTCACCGACGACAGCGCCGCATGCGGTACGCGTCGCTCCCGCAGACTCTGGAAGAGCCTGGGAGTGCGGATTCCCCGTTCGAAGCGGATGAGCACGGAGTCGGTCTCGAACTCCCAGGTGGCATGAATTCCGGCCAGCACATCACCCATGTGCCTCATCGTATGCGGCACTTGCCTCGCATGTCCCCCCTCGAAACCGCCCGGGCTCCGGCGGTCCGCCGGGAACCCCCGGTTCCGTCAGATTCCCTGGTCCCCGGCGACCGGCTCGCCGCAACCGCTGTCGGAGGCGGCACAGCTCACCGATCCGTAGGCGCCCACACCGATCGCGGCGAAGTTGTCCAGGCTCTCGGTACCCGGCACGAAATAGCCACTGTGCCCGATCGCGCCGCCCGCCGAGACGATCCGTGCGCCGAAGCCGGGATCGACCGGATCGGCGCCGTGACCGAGACCGCCGAGCTCCAGATTCGGTACGTCCTCGATCCAGTCGCCGCGGTCCCGCATCGCCCACACCCGCGCCCCGGTCCGCAGCTGCGCGACGTTCTCCACCCGCATGCCGGGACTGCCGGCCACCGCGATGTCGCTGACCCTGGCGGGCAGTTCGTGCGCGGCGACCCCGCACAGCACCGAGCCGTAGCTGTGGCAGAACAGCGAGACGGGCGCGGTCCCGGGCAACGCGCCCACCAGCGCGTTCAGCCGCAGCGCGCCGCGCGCGGCGAGGTTGCCCAGGGCCGCGTCCATACCGATGCCGGCGGGCGTGGTGTAGTCGGCCCAGGCGATGACGGCGGTACGCGTACCGGGACCGGCGGCGCGCTCCGCCGCGTACAGCGACTTCGCCATGCCGACGGGGGCGGCGTTCACCTTGGGCGCGGGCCGTTCCAGGGTCAGCAGGTCGGTGTCCACGCCGGGGACGACCACCGAGATCCGGTCGGCCCGGTCGAGGTCGCCGAAGACCTCGGCGGCGCGGCCCCTGCCGGTCGGGTCGAAGGCCAGGAAGCGGCGGCCCGGGGCGAGCATCGAATCGAGGCGCTCCATCCGGCGGGTGGCCAGGGCGCGGCCGTCGGGGGAGAGGCGCGCGTCGTGCGTACGCCGCTCCTCGACCCGGCGCGCCTGCGCCACGGCCAGCCGGTTGGCGCGGTAGCGCAGGGTGACCGGGGCGCCGTTCAGATTGCCCACGACCAAGGGGTACTTGTCGGCGAGCGCGGTGCGCTGCGCGGCGTTGAGCGAGGCGAAGAAGCGGGCCAGCCGGTACGAGGGCGCGTCGGCGTCCGGCAGCGCATGACCCGCCACCCGGCCCCGCGCCCAGGCGGCGAGCGCGACGGTACGTGGCTCGTCGGAGCGTTGATGGCGGACGGCGGTCCAGCCGGTGGTCGCCAGCATCACGAACACGACCGCCACGGCGAGCAGCGCGCGCCACGCGGTGAGCGTCGGGGAGGAGTCGAAGGAAGTCACTCCGGCCCACATTAGGAGACGCGGGACGGCAGCCGTGAAGAGGGTGACACACATCACTCCGCTGCGGGGAATCGCGGCCCGCGCTTCTCACGCTGTGTGGTCGTCATCCGCACGCTGAGGCGCGCGGGATGCCACGGGCGCACCGCATGTCGCCCTCGGCGCAGGGGTGTTGTGACGTCGGTCATGCCCGGCGCCGAGACGTTCGGCACACCAGGGGCGGCGCGAGCGGGGCGACGGCGTGTTCCGCCGATGCGCGGACCGGGGCGAGGCGCTGCGCGGACCGGGGGAGGCGGTACATGGAGAGCGGGGACGGTGCGCGAAGGGCGGAGGCGTTACGCGGACCGCGTTGCGGCGGAGCCGACGGCCTCCGGGCCGTGCGCCGCCCGCCAGTCACCGGCCAGCGCCGGACCGAGCCGGTCCAGGTACGCCTCGGTGAGGTCGCGCAGCGAGTCCACGTCGCAGTCCCGGCCCTGGACCCAGAGCTGACCGGTCACCCGCATCACCCCGCAGAACGCGGCGACGGCGACCCGGGGCCGCGGGTCCTCGTCCACGTCGAGCCCCTCGCGGTCGGCGATCAGCAGCGCGATCTGGTTCTCCAGCGTGCTGCACCGCCGCAGATGGGCGGCGAGGAGCGAGGGCGTCGACTCGATCATCCGGTACATCCGCATGTGGAGCTCGACGGTGAAGATCTCCTCGAAGGTCTCGCCGATCCTGTCCCAGACGGTGAGCACCGCCCGGCGCAGGGCGTCGAACGGGGCCTCCGCGGCGGGGCGCCGGCGCAGCTCCGCGAGGAAGTGCGACTCCACCATGGACTGGAGGGCGAAGGCGGCCTCCTCCTTGCCCGCGAAGTAGCGGAAGAAGGTCCGCTGGGAGACGTCGACGGCCTCGACGATCTCGTCGACGGTGGTCTCGTCGTACCCCTGGGTGGTGAAGAGGTCGAGCGCGGTGTGCAGCAGGGCGTCCCGGGTGCGCCGCTTCTTCCGCTCGCGCAGTCCGGGGGCTTCCCCGCCGGGGAGCCCGGCCGGGTGCGCGACCCGCTGCCCATCGGTCACTTCGGTGGCCTTCTTTCTCCTGCTTTATCCAGCTCAGCGTACCTGTGAGCTACGTGACAGTTACCGACTTGTGAAATGGTTTGTCAACTGTCAGCGACTGTCACTACTGTCCTTCGTATGACTAGTCAGACCACCGTCGACAAGGCGTCGCGGGAGCCGCGCGAGGCCGCCGCTCCCGTACCTGCCAAGGGGCTGCGCGGCCACCCCTGGCTGACGCTCTTCTCCGTGGCCATCGGCGTGATGATGGTCGCGCTCGACGGCACGATCGTCGCGATCGCCAACCCCGCCATCCAGCAGGACCTGAACGCCTCGCTCGCGGACGTCCAGTGGATCACCAACGGCTACATGCTCGCCCTCGCGGTCTCCCTGATCACCGCGGGCAAGCTCGGTGACCGCTTCGGCCACCGCCAGACCTTCCTCATAGGCGTCGTGGGCTTCGCCGCGGCCTCCGGGGCCATCGGGCTGTCCCACAGCGCCGCCCTGGTGATCACGTTCCGGGTGCTCCAGGGGCTCTTCGGCGCCCTGCTGATGCCCGCCGCGCTCGGCCTGCTGCGCGCCACCTTCCCGGCCGAGAAGCTGAACATGGCGATCGGTATCTGGGGCATGGTGATCGGCGCCTCCACCGCGGGCGGCCCGATCCTCGGCGGGGTGCTCGTCGAGCACGTCAGCTGGCAGTCCGTCTTCTTCATCAACGTGCCGGTCGGTGTGATCGCGCTGCTGCTGGGTCTGCTGATCCTCAAGGACCACCGCGCCCAGAACGCGCCGCGCTCCTTCGACATCGGCGGCATCGTGCTCCTCTCGCAGGCGATGTTCTGCCTGATCTGGGCGCTCATCAAGGGCTCCGAATGGGGCTGGGGCGACTACCGGACGCTCGGCTTCCTCGGTGCGGCCGTGGCCCTGTTCGTGGTCTTCGCGTTCGCCCAGAAGAACGTCCGCGAACCGCTGATCCCGCTCTCCATGTTCCGGTCCGTGCCGCTCTCCGCCGGTGTGGTCCTGATGGTGCTGATGGCCTTCGCCTTCATGGGCGGGCTCTTCTTCGTCACCTTCTACTTGCAGAACGTGCACGGCCTGAGCCCCGTCGACAGCGGCCTGCACCTGCTTCCGCTGACCGGCATGATGATCGTCGCCTCGCCGCTCGCGGGCGCCGCGATCACCAAGTTCGGCCCGCGCGTCCCGCTGGTCGGCGGCATGGTGTGCACGGCCGCCGCCATGTTCGGCATGTCCCAGCTGGAGATCGGCACCGGCACCCTCACCATGTCCATCTGGTTCGGGCTCCTCGGCCTCGGACTGGCCCCGGTGATGGTCGGCGCCACCGAGGTCATCGTCGGCAACGCCCCCCTGGAGCTCTCCGGCGTCGCGGGCGGCCTCCAGCAGTCCGCCATGCAGGTCGGCGGCAGCCTCGGCACGGCGGTGCTCGGCGCGGTCATGGCCTCCCAGGTCGACTCCAAGCTCGCCGACAACTGGACGGCGGCGCAGCTCCCGCCGCTCGGCCCGGACCAGCTGGACCAGGCGTCCTCGGCCGTCGAGGTCGGCATCCCGCCGGTCGGCGGGGACGTCCCGCCGGAGATCGCGGGCAAGATCGCGGGCGTCGCCCATGACACCTTCGTGTCGGGCATGAGCACCGCGTTCATGGTCGCCGGCGGTGTCGCGGTGCTCGCCGCGGTGGTCGCCACCTTCACCAAGCGCGGTGAGAACGCCGAAGCGGGCGCGGGCGCCGGACACATCTGACCGTCAACACCCCGCGCACGACAGCCCCGCCGGAGCCTTCCGGCGGGGCTGTCGCCTATCAGGGTGGTGTGCCCCGGGCCCCCTTCCCCGGACGCCGCGCCGCAGGTCAGGGTGCGGACAACGGATCCGCAACCGACCACGGGGGTCGTTCTCCATGCGCAAGACCGCATTCACCGGTGTCCTGGCAGCCGCTTCGCTGGCCGCCGCCGCCCTGCTCCCGCAGAGCGCCGCCCACTCCGCGCCGCCCGCCCGGCTCGGGGACTGCGCCGCCGGGCAGCTCTGCCTCTGGGACGCGCCGGACTTCACCGGCACCCGCCGGACCCACGAACTCGCCTCGACCGACATCGACAGCTGCGTACCGCTGCCGAAGGGCAGCCGGATCCAGGCGCTCGCCAACCGCACCGGCCGCCCGGTCACCACCTACCAGTCCGCGGAGTGCGCCGAGACCGGCGAATTCAACACCTACCCGGGCGGCGGCACCTGGGTGCCCCGCTCCCCGTACCAGGTCAGGGCCTTCAAGATCTGGGAGAACTGAGCCGGACATGCCGGAGGGCGGCGGGACCACCCGGCCCCACCGCCCTCCGCGTACACAGCTGTGTACGTACGTCCCTACGCGTCGCCGCCGGCCGCGCCCGGGTCCGCCGCCGTGACGTCCAGCAGCTCGTACCGGTCGAGCGCCTGCTTCAGCAGCGAGCGGTCGATCCGGTTCTCCTTCGCGAGCTCGGTGAGCACCGCCAGGACGATCGACTGCGCGTCGATGTGGAAGAACCGGCGGGCCGCGCCACGCGTGTCGGCGAAGCCGAAGCCGTCCGCACCCAGCGACTGGTACGCACCGGGCACCCAGCGCGCGATCTGGTCCGGCACCGAACGCATCCAGTCCGAGACCGCCACGAACGGACCCTCGGAACCGGACAGCTTCCGCGTCACGTACGGGACGCGCTGCTCCTCCTCCGGGTGCAGCAGGTTGTACCGCTCCACCTCGACGGCCTCGCGGCGCAGCTCGTTCCAGGAGGTCGCCGACCAGACGTCCGCCCGGACGTTCCACTCCTCGGCGAGGATCCGCTGCGCCTCGAGGGCCCACGGGACCGCCACACCGGACGCCATGATCTGGGCCGGGATCTCGCCCCGGTCGGCCGCCCGGTAGCGGTAGACACCCTTGAGGATGCCCTCCACGTCCACGTTCTCGGGCTCGGCCGGGTGCTGGATCGGCTCGTTGTAGACCGTGAGGTAGTAGAAGACGTCCTCGCTGTTCTCCCCGTACATCCGCCGCAGACCGTCCTTGACGATGTGCGCGATCTCGTACCCGAACGCCGGGTCGTAGGCGACACAGGCCGGGTTGGTCGAGGCGAGCAGCTGCGAGTGGCCGTCCGCGTGCTGGAGCCCCTCACCGGTCAGCGTCGTACGACCGGCGGTCGCACCCAGCACGAAGCCACGCGCGAGCTGGTCGGCCATCTGCCAGAACTGGTCACCGGTGCGCTGGAAACCGAACATCGAGTAGAAGACGTACACCGGGATCAGCGGCTCGCCGTGCGTGGCGTACGCCGAACCGGCGGCGATCAGCGACGCCGTGCAGCCCGCCTCGGAGATGCCGTCGTGCAGCATCTGCCCGGTCGGCGACTCCTTGTACGTGAGCAGCAGATCGCGGTCCACCGACTCGTACTGCTGGCCCAGCGGGTTGTAGATCTTCGCGCTCGGGAAGAAGGCGTCCATGCCGAAGGTGCGGTACTCGTCGGGGGCGATCAGCACGAAACGCTTGCCGATCTCCTTGTCCCGCATGAGGTCCTTCAGGATGCGGACGAACGCCATGGTGGTGGCGATCGACTGCTGGCCCGTGCCCTTCTTCGCGGTCGCGTACGTCTTGTCCCCGGGCAGGGCCAGCGGCTTCGCGCGCACCACACGGGTCGGGACGTAACCGCCCAGGCCCTTGCGGCGGTCGTGCATGTACTGGATCTCCTCCGAGTCGCGGCCCGGGTGGTAGTACGGCGGAAGGCCGTCCTCCAGCTCCTTGTCCGCGATCGGGATGTGCAGCCGGTCGCGGAACCGCTTCAGGTCCTCGACCGTGAGCTTCTTCATCTGGTGGGTCGCGTTGCGGCCCTCGAAGTTCGGCCCCAGGGTCCAGCCCTTGACCGTCTGCGCCAGGATCACCGTCGGCTGGCCCTTGTGGGCCTTGGCCGCCGCGTAGGCCGCGTAGACCTTCTTGTGGTCGTGGCCGCCGCGCCCCAGGTGCAGGATCTGGTCGTCGGTCATGTCCTTGACCATCTCGCGCAGCCGCGGGTCGTCCCCGAAGAAGTGGTCGCGGATGTACGCGCCCGACTCGGTCGCGTAGGTCTGGAACTGGCCGTCCGGCGTGGTGTTCAGCTTGTTGACCAGGATGCCCGTGCGGTCCTGCGCGAGCAGCGGGTCCCAGGAGCGGTCCCAGACCAGCTTGATGACATTCCATCCGGCACCGCGGAACTGCGACTCCAGCTCCTGGATGATCTTGCCGTTGCCGCGCACCGGGCCGTCGAGCCGCTGGAGGTTGCAGTTGACGACGAAGGTCAGGTTGTCCAGGCCCTCGCGGGCGGCGAGGGAGAGCTGGCCGAGCGACTCCGGCTCGTCCATCTCGCCGTCGCCCAGGTACGCCCACACGTGGGACTGCGAGGTGTCGGCGATGCCGCGCGCCGCCATGTAGCGGTTCATCCGGGCCTGGTAGATCGCGCCGAGCGGGCCGAGGCCCATCGAGACGGTCGGGAACTCCCAGAAGTCCGGCATCAGCCGCGGGTGCGGATAGCTGGACAGACCGTTGGGCGCCTTCGACTTCTCCTGGCGGAAGCCGTCGAGCTGCGCCTCGCTGAGCCGGTCGAGCAGATAGGCGCGGGCGTAGATGCCCGGGGAGGCGTGGCCCTGGAAGAAGATCTGGTCGCCGCCCAGGCCGTCGTCCTTGCCCCGGAAGAAGTGGTTGAAGCCCACGTCGTACAGCGAGGCCGAGGAGGCGAAGGTGGCGATGTGGCCGCCGACACCGATGCCCGGGCGCTGGGCGCGCGAGACCATCACGGCCGCGTTCCAGCGGGTCGCGTTGAGGACCTTGCGCTCGATCTCCTCGTCGCCGGGGAAGAACGGCTCGTCCTTCGTGGCGATCGTGTTCACGTAGTCCGTGCTGCGCATCTCCGGAACGGCGACGCGCTTCTCCCGCGCGCGCTCGATGAGCCGGAGCATCAGGTAACGAGCCCGCTCGCGGCCCCGCTCGTCGACTGCGGCGTCGAGCGAGTCGAGCCATTCCTGGGTCTCTTCGGGATCGAAGTCCGGGACCTGGCTCGGCAGGCCGCCAATGATGATCGGGTTGCGATCGGAGCCGGAAGCCACGCTGTTCCTTCGCTGTTCGGTGGTGTCTTACGGGGCCGTGCTGCTGGTACTACGGGCCGTGCTGGTAAGCCGTCACCATCGTGTACCGCGAGGACGCAAACGTCATCTCTACCGAGGGGTAACCGCCGTGTTGCGGCGCTCCGTGCCCGGTGCGAGGGGATGGTACGACCCAAAGCGCAACCATACGCCCAAGCCGTCCAAGCGTTCCCAAAGGATGTTCGACTCCGAATGGCGGACCGAAACGGCATAAGCTGTGGAAGGACGTAAAGGGTGTGGACGGCAGCGCCGGGCCCCGGAGGGGATCCGCCGACAGTGCGGAGACGTGGCAGGGAACGTCACCGTTTAGGCGGTCTCGGACGCCGGGTACTTGCGCGATCCGCCACTCCCGTGTGGACTACGGCCAATGCCCCGCGCACGCGCGTGGCCGAAGCATTTTCCGAAACATGATCAGGAGGCAACCCGTGAGCGCGACCGCGGACCACGCGGAGGAGCGGACCAGCCTGGCAGCACGCCTGGGGTTCGAGCCCGGACAGGTGGTCCAGGAGATCGGCTACGACGACGACGTCGATCAGGATCTCCGTGAAGCCATCGAGGCCACAATCGGCCAGGAACTCGCCGACGAGGACTACGACGACGTCGCGGACGTCGTTCTGCTGTGGTTCCGTGACGAGGACGGCGACCTTACGGACGCGCTGGTGGATGCCATTGGTCTGATCGAGGACGGCGGCACGGTCTGGCTGATGACGCCGAAGACCGGCCGTGACGGATACGTCGAGCCGAGTGACATCAACGAGGCCGCCCAGACGGCCGGCCTCGCCCAGACCAAGAGCATCAACGCGGGCAAGGACTGGACGGGAAGCCGTCTGGCGACGCCGAAGACGGCCCGGGCCAAGCGCTGAGCGGCGCTCCCGGCACGTTATTCGTCACGAAGGCCCCCGACGGCGCATGAGCCGTCG
>NZ_JBHJQP010000049.1:0-46055 GCF_042262625.1 Streptomyces sp. NPDC056347
CCCGTACGCCGTGGCGTACGGGCCCGCTCCGTCGTCGGGCGGCTATCTCTGCTGCTCGTGGGTGTAGAAGAGGTAGAACGCGGTGATGAACATGCCGAGGCCGACCGAAAGGCCCAGCATCGAGGAGCGCAGGACGCTCGACCCGGTCAGCCCGACCAGCAGCCCGATCGCCGCCGAGGTCAGCACCCCGTAGGCCAGCCCGCGCACCAGGGGAATCATCCGGTGCTGGACCTGGCCCACCGCGAAGCAGAGGACGGCCAGCACCACCGCGGTGATCAGGCCGTACCAGAACTGGCGGTAGCCGGTCGCGCCGTTGTTGCGGAGGATGAACGAGGCGTACAGGCCGTACGCCCCGCCCAGTACGACGGGGATCGCCCAGGAGAGCGCGCTGTGCCCGCGTGTCTGTACCCGCGGTCCCGAGCGGCCGCGCGTCGGCATTGCTGCGTGTGTGGACATGGCGGAGTTCTCCTTCCGTGACTCCTGTCCCTCCAGAGCACACCCGGCCGGGTCACCCGGCAACTCGGATGGCGTACGGCCCGGGGCGTGCCGCCCGTCCGCGGGATTCCCTGGGAGGGTGCGGACCTATCTCTCGGCGGCCTGTTCGGCGGTACTGGTGGTGCTGCTCGCCGTCCTCGTCCCGGTCGGCGCGCTCTCCGCCTGGGTCGCCCTGGAGATCGACAACACCGACCGTTACGTCGACGCCGTGGCCCCGCTCGCCGACGACCCCGACGTCCGCGGCACCGTCGCCGACCTCATCACCGACGGGGCGATGCAGCAGATCGACGCCGGGCCGCTCCAGGGCGCCGCACGCGACTTCCTCCACCAGGCCGTGCTGTCGTTCACCACCACCGACGCCTTCCGGGACGCCTGGACCACCGCCAACCGCACCGCCCACGAAGCCGTCACCGCCGCACTGGACGGCAGCACCGGCGAGGCCGTGACCATCGACCTGGCACCCGTGACCGAGCAGGTCAAACGGAACCTGGAGGAGAACGGGGTGCCGTTCGCCGACCGCATCCCGGTCCAGCACACCGACATCACCCTGATCTCCGCCGACCGGGCCGACCAGCTGCGCCAGAGCTTCCGGCTGCTGCGCGGCGGCAGCGTGTGGCCCGCCGTGGCGACCGTGGTGCTGGCCGTCCTGGCCGTGGCGGGCGCCTGGGCGCGCGGCGACGGCCCGGGGCACCGGCGCTCCGGGACCGCCGCGCTGCGCGCCCTCGCGCTGACCGGGCTGGGCTTCGCGCTGGGGGCGCTGGTGCTGCGCGCGGTCGTCGCGTTCGCCAGGGGGCGGGTGCTGTCCGAGGTGCCGGGGGACGAGACGGCGGGGGCGGCGGCGGTGTACGACGCGCTGACCGGATCGCTGCGCACGACCGCGTGGACGGTGTGTGCGGCGGGGCTGGTGGTGGCGGTGGTCTGCGCGGTGCCGGCATGGCGGCGAAGGGCCGTGGACGGCGGGAAGAACCCGGGGCACGGCGTCGACGTGCGGTGAGGGGCGGGCCGGGGAAGAGTGGGTCCCGTGAGTGCCGGACCCGGGGGCGACTGAGAGGCCTTCCGCATGCGAGCCATAGCCGTCGGCGCGTTCCGGGCCGACCCCGAACTGGTGGAGCTGCCCAAGCCCGAGCCGCAGGCCGGAGAGGTGCGGGTCAGGGTCGAGTACGCCGCGCTCAACCCGTCCGACTGGCGATCGGCCGAGGACGCCCCGGACGACGGAACGCCGCCGCGGGTGTTCCCGCTGGTGGTCGGCGTCGACTTCGCCGGCCGGGTCGACATGATCGGCAGCGGGCTCAACCGCTTCCGGGTCGGCGACCAGGTCTTCGGCCGGGTGGCCGACCCGAACCCGACCGGGGGCGGCAGCTACTGCGACTACGTCTCCGTACCGCAGGACTCCGCCATCACCGCCGTACCGCCCGGCCTCTCCCTGCGGGCCGCCGCCGCGCTGCCGTCCGCCGGGATGGCCGCGGCGCAGCTCCTGGACACGGCCGCGCTCCGCGGCCACGAGACCCTGCTGCTGATCGGTGCGGCGGGCGGCGTCGGCAGCTATCTGACCCAGCTCGCCTCGGCCCGCGACATCCGGGTCATCGCCGTGGTGCGCGGGGACGAGCACCGGCGGATGGCGGAGCTGGGCGCCGCCGTCACGATCGACACCCTCGCGCGCCCGTTCGGCGCGGCGGTGCGCGAGAGCTGTCCGGACGGCGTCGACGCCGTGGTCGACCTGGTCTCCGCCACTCCGGAGGCCTTCGCGGACCGGGCCGCTCCGGTGCGGCGCGGTGGTGTCGCCGTCACCACCCGGGGCGTCGCCGCGGGGGCCGCGCTGCCCCGGGGAGTGACCGGGATCGACTTCCGGCTGGAGCCCAGCCCGGTGCTGCTCGACGTGCTGGCGGCGGGGGCCGCGGAGGGCGTGCTGCGGGTGCCCGTCGACGCCGAACTCCCGCTGGAGAACGCCCCGCAGGCCCTGGACCGGAACCGGACGGGCGGGGCGCGCGGCAAGACCGTGATCGTGCTCTGAGCCCCCGCCGTACCTCACTGGCCGGGGTCGGCTCCCCGCAGCCGGTCCATCTCGCGTCGGTCCCGTTTCGTCGGGCGGCCCGCACCCCGGTCCCGTACGGGGACCTGGACGGCCAGCTCGCGCGGTGGTGGCGGCGGACTGTTGTCGACGTAACACTCCACCGCCACCGGCGGGCCGACCCGCTTCTTCACGATCCTCGACACGACCACGATCCGGTCGCGGCCCGCGTGCCGGACCCGTACCTCGTCGCCGACGCGCACCGTCTGGGCGGGCTTGGCGCGCTCACCGGCGACCTTCACATGACCCGCGCGGCAGGCGGCTGCGGCCTGCGAACGGGTCTTCGTCAGCCGGACCGACCAGATCCAGACATCGACCCGAACACTGCCCTCCGCCTGCGGCGCCTCACCGGAAACCATGGGTCCGACTGTAGAACGCGGGAGCCGCGGGCGGGGGGACCGGCCGAAGTCGCCGGTCCCCGGGGGACCGGCCCGAGCCGTCGGTCCGTGGGGGATCAGCCGAAGTCGCTGATCACTTCCGCCATGTTGTAGCTGTAGACCTCGCGCTTGCACGACCCGCAGACACTCGGCGCGTGTTCGCTCAGTGACCACAGCTGCGGCGCGAAGCCGTCACCGCGGCCGTGTGCGAGGTAGAGGTCCTCGGGGCCGAACGACGACTGCAGGGTCTTCGCGTTGCCGACGAGCTGGGACGTTCCGTCGACGGTGCCGGGCGTGGCCTGGAGCAGCCGGCCGTTGCTGGTGGCGTTGGAGCGGTGGAAGTACCACTTGCCCTCGTACCGGGTGACGCCCTGGATCTTGTGCCACAGGGCCTCGCCGTTGAACGTGGCCCCGGTCGGCAGGCCGTACGCCAGGTCCGCGTCGGCGACGGTGCCGGGCGCGCCCTCGACCGCGGCGGTCAGCGCCGTCATCGGGTACGTGCCGACCCGGCCGGGGCTGGTGCCGCCGTTGTTGGTGTTGCAGTACTCACCGAGGATCATGTGGTCGGTGTCGGTGCGGTCCAGCGAGATGTACGAGGCCTTGGGGCGGCCGGTGGCGTAGCACTGGTTGCCGCCGGTCTCCCCGCCGTTCTTCGCCGTGCTGAACTTCAGCGTGGCGACCTGCGGCATGACGTAGCGGTAGCCGTAGCCGTACCAGACGTTGTTCTGCCGGCCGATGCGCCGCTTGTCGACGACGTTGCTGGTGAGACCGTCCGGGGTCTTGTCGTCGACGTCGGCCTTGTTGTCCGGGTTGAGGTCCATGATCTTGCGCAGGTCGAAGACGCGCATGCCGTTGGCGGTGTCGGCGACGTACAGGTAGTTGCCGTACCAGACCATGCCGCCGGCGTGGATGCCGTTCTGCGCGGCGCAGGACGCCGTCACCGTGCCGACGCACTTGCCCTCGCGGGCGTGCAGGGCGTCGAAGGAGATGTGGTCCTTGGAGTTCATGTACGGCCAGACCAGCAGGACATGGCGGTACATCTGGGTGGCCTGGTTGAAGAAGCTGACCCGGATGCCCTTCTCGTTGCAGGCGTCCGTGGTCGTGCTCGCCAGACAGTTGCCGGCACCCGAGGCGTAGTTGCTGCGGCCCGGGTTCTGCGCGTCATAGGCGGCCACCGCGATCGGATCGGAGTTGGACGTGCCCCAGTCCTCGTCCTCCTGCGCGTCCGAGACCCCGGTGATGGCCTGCGGCACCCACTCCGAGGAGGAGGCGTCGTCGCTCTGCCAGCAGACGCGGTGGTTGACCGCCAGGTCGGAGCCGTAGATTCCGGCGGTGCCGCAGGCGCTCTCCCAGCCGGCGGGGCGGTTGGCCTGCTCCATCAGCTCGGTGAGGCCCTGCTTGGGGAGCGCGGCGTCGAGCTTGGTGACGAGCCCGGAGATGTCGCTCCCCGTGACCAGCTTGAAGTCCCCGGCCCGGCCGGGGACGGGGGCGGCGGCGAGGGCGGAGGCACGCGGGGCGGGGGTGGTGGCCGCGGTTCCGGTTCCGGTTCCCGCCAAGTCGTCCTGCTCGGACTCGGATTCGTTCTCGAAACCGTCGTCCGGCATTCCCTCGTTACCCGTCGCGGGGTCCTCGGCGGCCCGCATCGCGGACGGGGCTCCGGCGGCCGGGGCGGCCACCGCACCGGCCGCGGGAACGAGGCCGGAAAGCATCGCGGCGGCTACTGCCGCACCGATGGCAAAGCGTGTTCTGCGCATTGGTTTTCCCACGTGGGAGCCCTTCTTGGAGATCTGTTCCGGATAACGGACAACGGTGTGCCCGCAATTGATTCGGACACACCGCGCGGTCACGTTAACAAGGCATCTCACGAGCCGATGAGCAGATTTGACCGACATACATCAGCCCCGCACGTCATACGCACAGGACTCGTCCAGAGAGCCGCGCCACCGAAGGGCCGGATCCGGCCGCTAACCTTACGTATCCGTCCTGGCCAGGGATCAATTCCGGCAGGTCGGACATTTCTCGCACTCAACTCACGCGAAAGGCCTCGCCCATGGGCATTCGGAGCTTGCTGCGCAAGGTGTTCGGCCGTGACCGCGCGGAGCAGGACGCACCGACGGCCACGGTGCCGCCCCAGACCGGACGCACCGCGCCCACGGAATCGGAGCCGCAGGCGGAAGTGAAGGCGGAGTCGGAGGCGGAAACGGAAGCGGAGCCCGAGCCCGTCACGGCTACGGCTACGGCTACGGCTACGGCTACGGCGGACGGGTCGGCCGCGGAGTCGGCTCCGGCCCCGGCGGCCAGGGTCTCGGTACCGGCCCCGGCCTCCCCGCGCTCCCTCGGCGACGACGGCGATGCGGTCTCGGACCTGGTGGCGGCCGCCTTCGACCGGCCGTCCCTCTCGACGGTCCCGGCACAGGGCTCGGCCCCGAAGCCGGAGTCGACCGAGCCGGAGGCGACGGAGACGAAGGCCGAAGAGACGAAGGCCGAAGAGACGAAGGCGGAGGCGCCGAAGGCCGAGAAGCCGGCCGCAGAGCCGGAACCCGAGCCGGAACCGGCCCCGGAACCGGTCGAGGAGCCCAGGGCCGACGTCGAGCCCGAGCCCGAGCCCGAGGCCGTCAGGACCGAGATCGCGCCCGAGCCGAAGGCCACGCCCGAGCCCACCCCCGCCCCCGCGCCGGTCGAAGCCGAAGCCGAGCCCACCCCCGCGCCCGAGCCGGTCCAGACAGAGGTCGAGCCCGAGCCGGTCAAGGCCGAGGCCGCCCCCGAGCTCGAGCCGGTCAAGGCCGAGGCCGCCCCCGAGCCGGAGGCCCCCAAGACCGACATCACGCCCGAGCCGGAGGCCACGCCCGAGCCCGTCAAGGCCGCGCCCGCCCCCGAGCCGGTCGAAGCCGAAGCCGAGCCCGAGCCCGCCAAGGCCGAGCCCACCCCCGCCCCCGCTCCCGAGGTCCCGGCCACCACCACCTCGGCCGCCAAGCCCGCGTTCAGCCTCGCGAAGGTCAAGTCCCGCGCTCCCGGGCTCGTCGACGCGTACAAGGCCGCCCAGTCCGGGCTGAAGGCGCACGGGCTGACCGGCCGGCGCGCCACCGTCTACCTGGTTCTCGACCGCTCCGGCTCCATGCGGCCGTTCTACAAGGACGGCAGCGCCCAGCACCTGGGCGACCGCACGGTGGCGCTCGCCGCGCACCTGGACGAGAACGCGACCGTCCCCGTCGTCTTCTTCTCGACGGACATCGACGGCACCGCCACCGTCGGCCTCGCCGACCACGAGGGCCGGATCGACGAGCTGAACGCGGGCCTCGGCCGCCTCGGCCGTACGAACTACCAGCGCGCCGTCGAAGAGGTCGTCACGCACTACGAGGGTTCGGGAGCCACCGGCCCCGCCCTGGTGATCTTCCAGACGGACGGGCCGCCGGACGCCAAGCAGGCCGCCAGGCAGGCACTGGCCGACGCGGCGCGGCTGCCGCTGTTCTTCCAGTTCGTCGCGTTCGGCGAGGAGGACGGCAAGGGCTTCGACTTCCTCCGCAGGCTGGACGCCCCGAACGCCGGCTTCTTCCACGCGGGCCCCGCCCCCCGCGAGGTCCCGGACGCCCGGTTCTACCGCGAGGTCCTCGCCGCGTTCCCCGCCTGGCTCACGGCCCGGGGCGCCGACGCCGAGTCCGCCGCCGAGTCCGCGGCCGGAGCCGAGACCGGCGCCTGATCGACCGGCAGCCGTACGGTCACGGCGAGCCCGCCCTCCGGGCCCGGCACCGCCGTGACCGTACCGCCGTGCGCGACCGCGATGGAGCGCACGATCGAGAGGCCGAGCCCCGAGCCGCGCCCCATCCGGTCCTTGCCCTCACCGCGCCGGAACGGCTCGAACAGCCCCGGGATGTCCGCCGCGTCCACCACCGGCCCGGTGTTGCGCACCTCCAGCAGCGCCCCGCTCCCGGCGGTCACCAGGGACACCTCCACCGTCCCGCCCGGCACGTTGTAGGTGACGGCGTTGGCCAGCAGGTTCCCCACCAGCTGCGCGAGCAGCAGCCGGTTGCCGCGCACCACGCAGAAGTGCGTGTCGGCCTTCACCCCCGGACGCCCCGGACGCTCCGGATGCCGGGCGGTCTCCTCCTCCACCACCAGCGCCAGGTCCACCGCCTCCCGCTCGCCCTCCGCGAGTCCGCGCTCGCTGCGCGCCAGCGACAGCAGCCCCTCGATGAGCCGCTCGCTGCGCCGGTTGTTGTCCAGGAGCGTCTGCCGGGTCCGTACGAGGTCCTCCGGGGTCGGGTCGTCCAGTCCGATCTGGATCGCGGCCCGCTGGGTGGCGAGCGGGGTCCGCAGCTCGTGGGAGGCGTTGGCGATGAACCGCCGCTGGCTGTCGAACGCCTTCTCCAGCCGGCCCAGCAGCGCGTCCAGCGTGTCGCCGAGCTCCTTCAGCTCGTCGTCCGGGCCGCTGGAGGCGATCCGCTCGTGCAGATTGTGCTCGGAGAGCCGCCGCGCCTTCGCGGTCATGGCATGGACCGGCCGCAGCACCCGGCCCGCCGTCCACCAGCCCACACAGACCGCGCAGGCCGTCATCACCAGCAGCGCCGCCACGGACCAGATCATCAGCTGGTGCCCGGCCGCGTCGCTGACGTTGTCGGTGAGGTCGTAGACGGTGGGCGGGCCCAGGCTGCGCCGGGTGATCAGCGGACCGTTCACCGCGTAGCCGGGCTGGACGACGGCCGCGGTGCGGGCGATGTCCCGCGCCTGGGAGTCCGTACCGGCGCGGGAGGCGAGGTTGACGGTGGCCAGCAGCGCCGTGCCGAGGATCAGGAAGACCCCCCCGTACACCAGGGCGATCCGGGCCCGGATCCGGGAGTGCGGCACCCCGGAGAGCCACTTCGCGGGGGGCGTCACAGCGCGTACCCCACGCCCTGCACGGTACGGATCAGGGCCGGCTCCCCGAGCTTGCCGCGCAGCTTGCTCATGCAGACCCGCACCGCCCCGGTGAAGGGGTCGGCGTTGGCGTCCCAGGCCCGTTCCAGCAGCTCCTCGGCGCTGACCGTGGCACCGTCGGCCTCCAGCAGCAGCTGGAGCACCGAGAACTCCTTCGGCGAGAGGTCCAGCTCCCGCCCGTCCCGCGAGGCGGTACGGCGCACGGTGTCGAGCCGGATGCCGTACCGCTCCAGCTGCGGCGGGACCGGGCGGGCGCTGCGCCGCCGCAGCGCCCGGACCCGCGACACCAGCTCGGGGAACTCGAAGGGCTTGCCCAGGTAGTCGTCGGCGCCGAGGTCGAGCCCGGAGACCCGGTCCTCCGTCGAGGCGGCGGCGGTCAGCATCAGGATCCTGGTCCGGGAACCGGAGGCGACCAGCCCGCGCGCCACGTCGTCGCCGTGCACCCGCGGCAGATCGCGGTCCAGGACGACCACGTCGTAGTCGTGCAGCCCCAGATAGGCGAGGGCGGCGTCACCGCTGTACACCGTGTCGACGGCGAAACCGGCCCGGCGCAGCCCGGTGGCGACCAGCTCCGCCAGTATCTCCTCGTCCTCGGCGACCAGTACCCGCATCGTGATGTCCCCTGCCTCGTACACGCGTGTCCACTCCCTCCCAGGATGCGTCTTTCCTACGGGAAGGGATGTTTCGCAAAGGTCTCCGTGCTCCCGGGAGGTTTATCGGTGTGAGCCGGTCCCCCGCAGGCCGTTAGGATTTCGACCATGGCGGCCACTGGATCCGAGAAGCAAGGGGGCGACGGCGTGAAGAGTTTCTACGTCTCGACCCCCATCTACTACGTCAACGACGCTCCTCACCTGGGCCACGCCTACACGACCGTCGCAGGCGACGTGCTCACCCGCTGGCACCGCCAGCGTGGCGAGAAGGTGTGGTTCCTCACCGGCACGGACGAGCACGGTCAGAAGATCATGCGCACGGCCGAGGCGAACGGCGTCACTCCGCAGGAGTGGTGCGACAAGCTCGTCGAGGAAGCGTGGAAGCCCCTCTGGGAGCACCTGAACGTCGCGAACGACGACTTCATCCGTACGACGGAGAAGCGTCACACCGACCGGGTGCAGGAGTTCGTGCAGGACCTGTACGACAAGGGCGAGATCTACAAGGGCGGGTACGAGGGCCCGTACTGCGTGGGCTGTGAGGAGTACAAGCTCCCCGGCGACCTCATCGAGGACGAGAACGGCGTCAAGCTGTGCCCGGTGCACAAGAAGCCGGTGGAGATCCTCAAGGAGGAGAACTACTTCTTCAAGCTGAGCGCCTACGGCCCGAAGCTGATGGAGTTCTACGCCGAGAACCCGGGCTTCATCCAGCCCGAGTCCGCCCGCAACGAGGTCGTGAACTTCGTCAAGCAGGGCCTCCAGGACCTCTCGATCTCCCGCTCGACCTTCGACTGGGGCGTCCCGGTGCCGTGGGACGACAAGCACGTCATCTACGTGTGGGTCGACGCCCTGCTGAACTACGCCACGGCGGTCGGCTACGGCTCCAACCAGGAGAAGTTCGACGCGACGTTCCCGGCCGACGTGCACCTGATCGGCAAGGACATCCTCCGCTTCCACTCGGTCATCTGGCCCGCCATGCTGATGGCGCAGGGGCTGCCGCTGCCCGGCAAGGTCGTCGCCAACGGCTGGCTGATGGTCGGCGGCGAGAAGATGTCGAAGTCGAACCTGACGGGCATCAAGCCGCAGGACCTGACCTCGCACTTCGGCGTGGACGCGTACCGCTGGTACTTCCTGCGCGCCATCGCGTACGGCAACGACGGCTCGTTCTCCTGGGAGGACTTCGCCGCCCGCTACACCTCCGAGCTGGCCAACGACTACGGCAACCTCGCCTCGCGCGTCGCCGCCATGGTCGGCAAGTACTTCGGCGGGGAGCTGCCCGCGGCCACCGCGCCGGGCGACGCCGAGAAGGCCGTCCAGGAGGGCCTGGCGAAGGCCGTCGCCACCGCCGACGCGAAGATCGGCGAGGAGCTGGACTTCCAGGCGGGCATCCTGGCGATCTTCGACTTCGTGAAGCAGGTCAACGGCTACATCACGGAGCAGGAGCCCTGGAAGGTCGCCAAGGACGACTCCGCCGAGGGCCGGGCCCGGCTCGCGACGATCCTCTACACGGCCGCCGAGTCGCTGCGCGGTGTCGCGGTGCTGCTGAACGCCGTGATGCCGGAGACCTCGCAGAAGCTGTGGGAGTCGCTGGGCGCCGAGGCGTCCCTGGGCGCCCTGGCCGACCAGCGCGTGCAGGACGCCGGAACCTGGGGCCGCCTCCCGGCGGGCGCCACGGTGACGAAGGGCGCGGTGCTGTTCCCGCGCCTGGAGGAGAAGCCCGCGTAGGCGGCGTTCACCTCGCACGGAACGGAGGGCGGGACCGCACGGCCGGTCCCGCCCTCCGCCGTGTTCGGCGGACCCGGTTCTTCAGCGGTTCAGTGGCCGCTCACGGCGTACGGGCCCGTTCCGTGGCCCGTTGCCGGTTCAGCGTTCCAGGCCCTCGGCGTCGCCCATGACGACGACGGGTTTCTTCGCCGGGTCCAGGGCGGTCAGGAGGTCCCGCATGCGGTCGGCGGGGAGGGAGACGCAGCCCTGGGTGGGGCCGCCGTGGTCGACGTGGAGCCAGATGCCGCCGCCGCGTTCCTCGCCGAGCGGGCGGGTGCGGTCCAGGGGGGTGGTTCCGGGGGTGCGGTTGTAGTCGATGGCGACGACGTAGTCGAAGGAGCCTTCGAGCGGTTCGCCGTCGAAGCCCTCACCGCCGACGGTGAACAGCGGGTTGTGGTCGTACGGGAACGCCGTGCGGGGCGGGGAGAGGAGGCCGCCCGCGTAGGTGAGGCCGTAGACGCCGACCGGGGAGCGGAGGTCGCCCTGTTCGTGCCGGTCGGTCCAGCCGTCCAGCGCGTTGCGGGCGGGCCAGCGGCCGGTGACGGGACGCCAGCCCCGGGCCGGGTCGTCGCGGGTGTAGAGCACCGCGGTGGAGAGGCTGGAGTCGTAGTCGTCGCCGGTGACGACGAGGGCCTGGCGGGAGCCCGCCGGTATCGCGGCGCGGGTCCTGGGCCCCAGGCCGGGTATCCCGCGCGGCGCGGCGTGCGGGGCGTGGGGCACCGGGGCGGCCCGGACGGGTGCCCGGCCCGGTGGGCCGCCGACGCCGGGCGAGGCCGGGGCGCCCGGCCGCAGGGCGGGGTGCGTGACGGAGGCGTTCTCCGGGGTGCCGCCGCAGCCGGTGAGCAGCAGCAACGCGGCGGCACAGGTGCCTATGCCTATGCCTGTGCGGGTGGAATGCGGGGCGCGCCGGAGGACCGGCGGACGGGACACGGACATGCGGGGCTCCTCGACGGTCGGGGCGGCCGGGGCGGGCGCTCACCGCCACGCACCGGTCCGCCGCCCCCAGTCAACGCCGCGCCGCGCCGGTGCGAATCCGTACGAGGGCCATACGGCGGTATCGCCCGGCCCGCCACGGTGACGGTCCCTCACCGGCCGGCCCCGTACCGCTCCCGTCGCTCGCCGGCCCCGTCGCTCGTCGGCCCCTCAGCTCGCCGGCCCCTCAGCTCACCGGCCCAGGAACTCCGCGCACCGGAACGGCCCCAGCGGCTCGCCCTCCGTCGGGCGGAAGGTGACCCGGACGTCGTCGGCCCTGGTCCTCGGGTCGAGCACCGACTGGGCGCGGGCCAGGGTGCACACCACCTGGCCGGTCTCCTGGTCGCGCCCCGATCCCCCGTACGGTCCCTCCAGCCGCACCGTGACCCGGTCGCCCGAGCCGGTCGCGGAGTAGCCGCCGAGCCGGACGAGGGAGACCAGCTGCTCGCCCCGGTCCGCGGGCGGCTCCGCCGCGCCGAGCAGCTTCAGCGCCCCGTTCAGGTCGTCGATCCTCCGGTCGATCAGGGGCACCGCGCGCAGCCCGTTCGGCGACGCGAAGTACAGCCGCAGGCCCCGGGTGAGCCCGGTGGCGGGTTCGCCCGCCGTCACGACCCCGGTCGGCTGGACCCCGGTCGGCGCGGCCCCGCAGCCGGTCAGCGCGGCGCCCAGGGTGCTCCCCAGTACGGCGGCCGCGGCCGCCCGTCGAAGCCTCATGCCGTCCCCTCGTCCTCTCCGGTGCGCCGCAGCGGCAGCCGGAGCGTGAACACCGCGCCGCGCGGCGCCTCCCCGGACGCGTCCGCCACCTCGATCGTGCCGCCGTGCAGCCGGGCGTTCTCCAGCGCGATCGCCGTCCCGAGCCCGCTGCCCTGCCCGCCGCCACCGTCGTCGTCGCGGTCGGCGGAACGCGTACGGGCCGCGTCCGCCTTGTAGAACCGGTCGAAGACCCGCCGTTCCTCGCCGGGCGGCAGCCCGGGGCCGCGGTCGGCGACCGACAGCACCACCCACGACGTGCCGTCCGCCTCGTGGCAGGTGTCCAGGGTCACGGTGACCGGCGGGGCACCGTGCCGCAGCGCGTTGCCCACCAGGTTCGCGACGATCACGTCGATCCGGCGCCGGTCGACGACCGCCCGTACGCCCGCGCCGAGCTCCGTGCGTACCCGGTCCGTCCAGCCGCGCAGGGCCAGCGACGCCCGTACGGTGTCGGCGAGGTCGGTCTCGGCGGCGTTCAGCCGGGCCGCCTTGGCGTCGAAGCGGGAGATCTCCATCAGCTCCTCGACCAGCCGGGCCAGCCGGGCCGTCTCGGCACCGACGGTCCGGGCGGCCCGGGCCGCGTCCGGGGGCAGCTGGTCGGCGTCCTCCTCCAGGACGGTCGCCACCATGGTCATCGCGGCGAGCGGGGTGCGCAGTTCGTGGGAGACGTCCGCCACGAAACGGCGCGCCCTCGCCTCCTGTTCGCGCAGGTCCGCGTCGGACGCCTGGAGCGCGTCGGCGGTCTCGTTGAACGTCCTGGCCAGGTCGGCGAGTTCGTCGTGCCCGGTGACGGCGACCCGGCTGCCGAGGTCCCCGGACGCCAGCTCACGGGTGGCCCGGCCCAGCCTGCGTACCGGCCGCAGCACCGTACCCGCGGCCAGCAGCGCCAGGACGGCGGCCAGCAGCACCACCGGCACGATGCCCGCCCGCACCGAGTCCAGCAGGGCCGCGGTGTCGTCGCGTTCGGCCCGCAGATCGGTGATCGCGTAGACCTCCAGGCCGGAGGTGCCGCGGTCCCCGTCCGCGTACGTCACCGGCATGCCGACCACCAGATACGGCTCGCCCCGCCACCGCACCCGCTGGAACACCGCGTCGTCGCCGGTGCGCACGGCGGTGCGCAGATCGGCGCCGATCCGGGCCGCCGTGTCGGCGTAGGTGTCGGAGGTGGCGGACAGGTCCCGGTAGCGGACGACGACGATCCGGCCGCCGATGCCCTCCGAGACCAGGGCCGCGAAACGGGCCATCGCCTGCTGGTCGGGCGGCAGGTCGAAGTCGGCGGCCACCGCGCCGACCCGTTCCCGGACGTCGTCGACGGCCGCGTTCTGGGTGCGCTGGAGGACGGCGGTGCGGGCGTCCCGGTAGGCGAGGGCGGTCGCGGTGACGGCGCTGATGAGGGCGACGGCGACGAAGGTGACGACCAGCCGGGTGCGCAGCCCGCCGGCCGGGTGGCGCAGCCGGGCACGTATGCGGGCGGCCATCGGGCTCACAGCGGGCCGAACCGGTAGCCGAAGCCGCGCACCGTCTGGACGTAGCGGGGCTTGGCCGGTACGTCCTCCAGCTTGGCGCGCAGTCGGCCGACGGCCGCGTCCACCAGCCGGGAATCGCCCAGGAAGGTGTGGTCCCAGACCGATTCGAGGAGCTGCTCGCGGCTGAAGACCCGGCCCGGGGAGGCGGAGAGTTCCAGCAGCAGCCGCAGTTCGGTGGGCGGCAGCGGGACGGGTACGCCGTGTTTGGTGACGGTCAGTCCGAGCCGGTCGATCACCAGCCCGGCGAGGTCGCCGCCCCCGGCCGGATGTGCCCCTCCGGTGGGTTCGGCGCGCCGCAGCGCGGCCCGGATGCGGGCCTCCAGGACCGGGGCGGTGACGGGTTTGACGACGTAGTCGTCGGCGCCCGCCTCCAGCCCCGTCACGATGTCGTGGTCGTCGCCGAGCGCGGTCAGCATGATGACCGGCAGGGCCGCCGAACGGGCCCGGATGCGGCGGCACACCTCGAAGCCGTCCATGCCGGGCAGCATCAGGTCGAGCACGGCCAGTTCGACCCGGGCGCCCTGCTCGCCGGCGAGCAGGGCGAGGGCCTGTTCGCCGGTGGCGGCGGTCGACACGCCGTACCCGTGCCGGCGCAGCACCAGCTCCATTCCGTCCCGTACGGACGCGTCGTCCTCGATGAGCAACACATGCGGCATGGGGCCGATTATGTGCATGTCCGGGCCCGTTCCGTCCGGTGTCCGTAGGGACGAATGCGCAGGCCGGGGGCATTGTTACGTTCCCATCATGTGGCCATGGACGGGCCGTCATCCGCACCGGACAACGTGCCGCCCATGAACCTTTCCCACCGAAGGACCGCTGCCGCCCGGCTCCGCATCGCCGCGCTCGTGGCGCTGCCCGTGCTCGCCCTCTCCGTCGGCTGCGGCGGCGGGGACGACGGCGCGGGCGGTACGAAGAAGAGCGACGTGGTCGCCGACGTACCGGACGACGCGAAGCCGTCCGCCTCGCAGGACGACGAGAAGGGGCCGGACAAGCCGGCCGCGGGCCGGAGCGAGTTCTACGACGTCCAGGTCAAGTACGTGCAGTGCATGCGCGCCAAGGGCGGCTATCCGGACTTCCCCGACCCCAGGCTCAGCGGGTACCTCGACTGGGACAGGATCAACGAGATCGGCTCCCAGCCCGGCCGCAACGAGGGCATCAAGGGCGGCAAGAACGGCGCCTGCGTGGCCGAGCTCAGGGCCACCATGGACGCCGAGCCCAAGATCGACCAGCGCAAGGCCTACGAGTCGATGCTGGCGCACGCCGCGTGCATGCGGGACCACGGCGTCTCCCGGTTCGCCAACCCGACGATGAGCGGCGGCATCGCCCAGCCCGGCGGCGACCCCAACCCGGCCTCCCCGACCATCGACGGGGACTCGCCGGCGTACAAGAAGGCCCGCGAGGCGTGCCGGACGAAGCTGCTCGACGGCCTGGACGGCATGCAGTGAGGCGCGCCGCCGCTCTGCTCGCGGTCGGCGCGGTGGCGGTGGCCGCCGCCGTCACCGGGGGATGGCTGTTCCTCGGCGACGGCGGCGCGGGCGCCACCTCGGGCGGCGGCGGTCTGCCGCCCGCCACCACGACCGTGACCCGCGCCGACCTCGTCCGGTCCACCACGGTCGACGGCACCCTCGGCTTCGCCCGGCGCCGCGCCGTCAAGTCCGCCGTCGAGGGCACCGTGACCGTGGCCGCCACCGAGGGCCGCACCCTGACCAGGGGACAGGCGCTGTACGAGCTGAACGACAAGCCTGTCACGCTGCTCTACGGCCCGGTCCCGATGTTCCGCGAGATGAAACTCGGCGACCGGGGCAGCGACGTGCTCCAGCTGGAACGCAACCTGCGCGACCTGGGGTACGGGGCCGGGCTGTACATCGACGTCCGGTACGACGCGGGCACCGAGGCCGCCGTCAAGCAGTGGCAGAAGTCGCTGAACCGGGACGCCACCGGCCGGGTCGGCCAGGGGGACGTGGTCTTCCAGCCCGGCCCGGTCAAGGTGGTCTCCGCCGACGCGGCGCTCGCCGACCGGGTCGGCCCGGACGGGGCGGTGCTGACGATCGCCTCCACCGACCCGGTGGTCCGGGCGGACCTCGACCGGGGCGAGGCGGCGCTCGCCGCGCGCGGCACCCGTGTCGAGGTCACCCTGCCGAGCGGGCGGACCAGGGCCGGGCGGGTCACCGGGACGGTACGGCCCGAGGACTCCGGGGCCGGGGAGGGCCAGGACACCGGGGACGGCGTCACCGTGGAGATCTCCCTGGACGGCGGGGCGCGTGCCGTCAGGGGCGAGGACCCCAAGGCCCCGGCGAGCGTGAAGTTCGTCAGCGAGGAACGCAAGGGGGTGCTCACGGTCCCGGTCGAGGCGGTCGTCGCGCTGCGCGGCGAGAACGGCGGCTACGGCCTCCAGGTCGTCGAGGGCTCCACGTCGCGGATGGTGCGGGTGGAGACGGGCATGACCGCCGACGGGCGGATCGAGGTCAGCGGCCCGGACGTGCGCGCGGGCCTGAAGGTCGGTGCGGCCGCGTCATGAACCCCGACCCGGCGAACCCCACGCCACCCGCGCCGGTACCCCCCGCCACCACGGCGGCCGGCACCCCGTCCACCCCGGTGATCGAGCTGCGGGGCGCCGCCAAGGCGTATCCCGGCGGCGTCCACGCCCTGCGCGGGGTGGACCTCACCGTCGGGCGGGGCGAGCTGCTCGCCGTCGTCGGCCCGTCCGGCTCCGGCAAGTCCACCGTGCTCAACCTCATGGGCACCCTCGACCGGCCCACCGCCGGCACCGTCCGGATCGCCGGTCACGACGTGTCCCGGCTCTCCGACTCCCGGCTCTCCGCCCTGCGCTCCCGCCACATCGGCTTCGTGTTCCAGCACTTCCACCTGGCGGCGGGGCGCGACGCGGTGGAAAACGTCGCGGACGGGCTGCTCTACGCGGGCGTCCCGCCCAGGGAGCGCCGGGCCCGGGCCCGGGAGGCGCTGGCCCGGGTAGGGCTGGACCACCGCCGCTCGCACACCCCGGACGAGCTGTCCGGCGGCGAGAAGCAGCGGGTGGCCATCGCCCGCGCCGTGGTCGGGGCGCCCACCCTGCTGCTGGCGGACGAGCCGACCGGGGCGCTGGACACCGCGTCCGGCTCCGTCGTCATAGAGCTGCTGCACGAGCTGAACGCGGCGGGCACCACCGTCTGCGTGATCACCCACGACAACGAGATCGCGGACGCCCTGCCGCGCCGGGTCCGCTTCAGGGACGGCCGGATCGTCTCGGACCTGTGCTCGGACCCCGGCCCCGTTCCGGCCACAAAGAGCGTGGCACCCCGCACGGAGGAGACCGGTTCATGAGGCAGGACCTCCGGCCCGCCCGCCTCGCCCCGGGCGACGTGCTCCGGGTCGGCGCGGTCGGGCTGCGCGCCCGACGGGCCCGCGTGGTGCTCTCGGCACTCGGCATCGCCATCGGGATCGCGACCATGGTCGCCGTCGTCGGACTCTCCGAGTCGAGCCGCGCCGACCTGATGGCCCGGCTCGACCGGCTCGGCACCAACCTCCTCACCGCCGAGGCCGGCGAGGACGCCCAGGGCGACAAGCTCAAGCTGCCCAAAAACGCGGTCGCGATGGTCGAGCGCATCGGCCCGGTGCGCCAGGCCACCGCCTCCGCCGACATCGACGCCCGCATCCGCCGCAGCGACGTCGTACCCGAGGAACGCACCGCGGGCGTGACCGCCCAGGCGGTCCGCACCGACCTGCTGGCCGCGCTCGGCGGCGAGGTACGCACCGGCGGCTGGCTCGACCGGGCAGGTGAGCGGCTCCCGGTGACGGTGCTCGGCACGGTGGCCGCGGAACGCCTCGGCGTCACCCGCACGGGCGAGACGATCATGATGAACGACGTCCGGGTGGTCGTCGTCGGCATCCTCGAACCGATCGAACTGGTCCCCAACCTGGACCGGGTCGCCATGGTCGGTTTCCCGGCCGCCGAGCGCTGGTTCGGCTTCGACGGCCACCCCACCACCGTCTTCGAGCGCTCCACCGACGCCTCCGTGGAGGACGTGAGGGCGGTGCTCGGCCGCACCCTGAACCCCGGCGACGGGATGGGCGTCAAGGTCTCCCGACCCTCGGACGCACTGGCCGCCAAGGCCGCCACCGACGCCGGACTGACCCGGCTGATGCTCGGCCTGGGCGCGGTGGCACTGCTGGTCGGCGGGGTCGGCGTGGCCAACACCATGGTCATCTCGGTACTGGAGCGCCGCCGGGAGATCGGGCTGCGCCGCGCGCTGGGCGCGACCCGGGGGGCGATCCGGCTCCAGTTCGTCACGGAGTCGCTGCTGCTGTCGGCGCTGGGCGGGGCGGCGGGCGCGCTGCTGGGCTCGGCGGCCACCTACGGCTTCGCCCGGGTCCAGGGGTGGACGGCGGTGGTCCCGCCCTGGTCCCTGGCGGGCGGGCTGGCCGCCACCCTGCTGATCGGCGTGGTCGCGGGGCTGTACCCGGCGGTCCGGGCCGCCCGGCTCGATCCGACGGCCGCCCTGAACGCGACGTAGCCGGTCCCGGCGCGGAAGAGCGGCGGATACGCGAACATCCCCCGGCCGACCCGGCCGGGGGATGTTTCACGTGGAACGACGGACCACCGAAGAGGCGGCGCGGGACTACTTCTCCGTCTTGTCCTCGTCCTTGCCCTTCGCCGCCGCGACCGGCTTGCGGAGCTGGATGTTCAGCTCGCGCAGACGGGACTCGTCCAGCTCCGTCGGCGCGCCCATCATCAGGTCCTGGGCGTTGCCGTTGAGCGGGAAGGCGATCGTCTCGCGAATGTTCGGCTCGTCGGCCAGCAGCATCACGATGCGGTCGACGCCCGGGGCGATGCCGCCGTGCGGCGGGGCGCCGAGCCGGAAGGCGCGGAGCATGCCCGCGAACTCGTGCTCGACGGTCTCACGGTCGTAACCGGCGATCTCGAACGCCTTGAGCATGACGTCGGGCTCGTGGTTCCGGATGGCGCCGGAGGACAGCTCGATGCCGTTGCAGACGATGTCGTACTGCCAGGCAAGGATGTCCAGCGGGTCCTTCTCCTCCAGGTCCTTCATGCCGCCCTGGGGCATCGAGAAGGGGTTGTGGGAGAAGTCGATCTTTCCGGTGTCCTCGTCCTTCTCGTACATCGGGAAGTCGACGATCCAGCAGAACCGGAAGACGTCCTCCTCGAACTGGCCGGCCCGCTTGGCGGCCTCGACGCGGACGGCGGACATGATCTTGGAGACCTCGTCGAACTCGCCCGCGCCGAAGAACACGGCGTGGCCCGGCACCAGCGAGAGGCGCTCGGTGAGGGTCTTGACGTCCGTCTCGGTGAGGAACTTCGCGATCGGACCGGCCAGCGCGCCGTCCTCGCCGACCCGGACCCAGGCCAGGCCCTTGGCACCGTGCTGGACGGCGTAGTCGCCCAGGCCGTCGAAGAACTTCCGGGACTGGCCCGCGGTGTCCGGGACCGGGAGGGCGCGGACGTGCTTGCCGGCGAACGCCTTGAACTCCGAGTCGGCGAAGATGTCGGAGATGTCGACCAGTTCGAGCTTGGCGCGCAGGTCGGGCTTGTCGTTGCCGTACTTCAGCATCGACTCGCGGAACGGGATGCGCGGGAACGGCGAGGTGACGTGGCGGCCGTTGCCGAACTCCTCGAAGAGCTCGGTCATCAGCTTCTCGATCGGCTGGAAGACGTCCTCCTGCTCGACGAAGGACATCTCGACGTCGAGCTGGTAGAACTCGCCGGGCGAACGGTCGGCGCGGGCGTCCTCGTCGCGGAAGCAGGGCGCGATCTGGAAGTAGCGGTCGAAGCCGGAGATCATCAGCAGCTGCTTGAACTGCTGCGGCGCCTGCGGCAGGGCGTAGAACTTGCCCGGGTTCAGCCGGGACGGCACGACGAAGTCACGGGCGCCCTCGGGGGAGGTCGCGGTGAGGATCGGCGTCGCCATCTCGTTGAAGCCGAGGGCCACCATCTTGGCGCGGATGGACGCGATGACCGCCGAGCGCAGCATGATGTTGCGGTGCATGCGCTCGCGGCGCAGGTCGAGGAAGCGGTACTCCAGGCGCCGCTCCTCGTTGACCCCGTCCTCGGTGTTGATCGTGAAGGGCAGCGGGGCGGCCTCGCCCAGCACCTCGACCTCGGTGACCTCGATCTCGATCTCGCCGGTCGGGAGCTCCGGGTTGACGTTGTCGGCACCGCGCGCGGAGACCTTGCCGTCGATCCGGACGACGGTCTCCTTGGTGAGCTTCGACAGCGCCTCGTTGCCGGGCGTGCCGGGGCGGGCGACGAGCTGCACCAGACCGTAGTGGTCGCGCAGATCGATGAAGAGGATGCCACCCAGGTCTCGGCGATTGTGCAGCCAGCCGCTCAGCCGGACGTCGGTGCCGACGTCAGAGGCGCGGAGCTCGCCGCAGGTGTGGGACCTGTACCGATGCATCGTCGTTCATCCAGTCTTCGCGGTTCGGGGTGGATACAGCCACCCCAGGCTACCGCCCGCGCCCGCACCGAATCATTGACATTGACATTTCAAGATCATCCGGACGCGCCCGTCACGGCCTCCCGCGGCGGCACCACGGTGGCATTCGAGCCGCAAATATTCTTAAAGTAGGGCAATGCGCACCGAGGATGTCCTGGCCGCGACCGCCACCGGCCTGTGGAGCTGGGACAACGGCGCCGGGACCGTGACACTCGACGCCGAGGCGGCCCGGCTGCTGGAGCTGCCCGCCGCGGCCGGCGTCTTCCGCGAGTCCGCGGTGCGCTCCCGCTTCCACCCCGTCGACTGGAACGAGATCTACGGCGTGGTCAGCCTCGCCCGCGCCGAGGGCACCCTCGCCGAGGCCCGGCTGCGGATCGTGGACGGCGAGGGCCGGGTGCTGCGCACGGTACGCAGCCGCTCCAGGCCGCTGCCCGCCAGCGACCGGGACTACGTACTCGTCGGCACCCTCCAGGAGGTCCCCGAGCCGCAGCCCGGCGCCACCGGCACGCCGATACCCATCACCGGCGACTGGCGCCGCTCCCGCGAGGCCTTCCTGCTGGACGCCGGGCGGGCGCTGGCCGAGGCGAGGTCGACCGAGGAGGTACTGCGGGTCGCCTCCTCGCTCTCCATGCCGGGCTTCTCGCCGGACGGACTGGCGGTCTTCGGCATCGCGGGCGACCGGCTGACGATCGTCGGGCACCACGGGCACGGCCTCGGCGACGAGGGACCGTTCACCGACATGCCGCTGGAGACCGACTACCCGGCCGCCGTGGTCGTGCGTACCGGGCGGGCGGTCTATCTGCCCTCGCCCGAGGAGTACAGCCGCCGCTTCCCCACCACCTGGCCGCTCGCCGGCCCGTTCGGGCGCCGCTCCTGGGCCTTTCTGCCGCTGATCGTCGCGGGGCGCACGATGGGCGCCTGGATGGCGGGGTTCAAGCATCCGGTCTCCTTCTCCCCGGACGAGCGCTCGGTGCTGACCACCGTGGCGCGGATGCTCGCGCAGGCGCTGGCCCGCGCCGGGGTCGCCGAGACGGAGCGGGAGCTGTCACTGGGGCTCCAGCGCTCGATGATGCCCAGGCTCGGCCCGGGGATCCCCGGGATGACCGTCGCCGCCCGCTACATCCCGACCGGCGGCGGGCTCCAGGTCGGCGGCGACTGGTACGACATGATCCCGCTCCCCAACGGCCGGATCGCCCTGGTCATCGGCGACGTCCAGGGCCATGACGTACGGGCCGCCGGGCTGATGGGGCAGCTGCGGATCGCCCTGCGCGCGTACGCCTCCGAGGGGCACCGCCCCGACGCGGTGCTCTCCCGCGCCTCGCGCTTCCTGTCCGGGCTCACCGAGGCGTACGAGGACGGATCGGCACCCGGCCCCCGCTTCGCCACCTGCCTGTACGCGGAGGTCGACCCGGCCACCGGCACCCTCGACATCGCCCGGGCCGGCCACCCCGACCCGGTGGTGACCACCGCCGACGGGACCGCGATGATCCGGCAGACCGAGGGCGGGCTGCCGCTCGGCATCGAGGAGGACGCCGACTACCCGACGAGCCGGCTCACCCTGGAGACCGGGGAGACGATCATGCTCTGCACGGACGGGCTGATCGAGACCGGCGGCCACGACATGTTCTCCGGCTGGGACCGGCTGCGCCCGGTCCTGGAACAGCACCCGGCCGACCTGGAGAAGCTGGCCGACGCCCTGGTCCAGACGGTGCACGGGCCGGCCTCGCACTACACCACGGGCCCGCTGTCGGACCGCCGGGAGGACGACGTCGCCCTGCTCCTGCTGCGGCGCGACGGCGGCACCGGCCGACGGCCGACGGCCCGGCGCACCGCGCTGACCATCGCGCAGGCCCAGCCGGAACGGATCGCGGCGGCCCGGCGGCAGCTGCGGGACCTGCTGCACGACTGGGCCGATCCGGAGCAGGTCGACTCGGCGGTGCTGATGGTCTCCGAGATGGCCACCAACGTCCTGGTCCACACGGACGGCGACGCGCTGATGCTCGCCCGGGCGACCGGGGAGCACGGCGAGCGGCTGCTGCGGGTGGAGGTGTCCGACGGCAGCGACGAGCTGCCGCACAAGCGGCGCCCGGGGGAGATGGCCTCCAGCGGCCGGGGGCTGGTGCTGATGGAGATGCTCGCCGACGCGTGGGGCGTGGACCCGCAGGGAGCGGGCAAGTCGATCTGGTTCGAACTGAACGAGTCGTTCCCGGACCAGGAACCGGCGCAGCCGTGGGAACCGGCGGACCTGGGCCCGGCGGACCTAGCGGCCCCAGTGGACCGGGCGGCCCCGGAGGCCTGACCGGAGCCGTACGGGCCCTCAGCCCCCGTCCGCGCCGTCCGCTCCGCCCGCGCCGTCCGCCGCCGTCCCCCGGTACCCGTCGCGCAGTTCCCCGAGGATGCCGAAGGCCGCCGCGCAGAGCGGCACCGCGAGCAGCATCCCCAGCAGCCCGGCCACACTGGCCCCCGCGGTGAGCGCGATCATGATCATGGCGGGGTGCATCTGCACCGTACGGCTCTGGATCACCGGCTGGAGCACGTGCCCCTCCAGCACCTGCACCGCGAGCACCACCCCCAGCGCCCAGAGCGCGATCACGACGCCCCGGTCGGCGAGCGCGACCAGCACCGCGACGGCGCCCGAGACGAAGGCCCCGAGGTACGGGATGTAGGCCCCGACGAAGACCAGCGCCCCCAGCCCCACCGCACCGGGCACCCGCAGGACCAGCAGGCCCACGGTGATGCAGACGGCGTCGATCAGCGCGATGAACGTGGTGCCCCGCATGAAGCCCTCGACGGCCTCGAAGGCCCGCCGCCCCATCGCCTCCACCAGTTCGCCGGTGCCGCGCGGGGCGATCGAGTGGGCGAGGTCGCCGGCCCGGTCGGAGTCGCGCAGGAAGAAGAAGGTCAGCAGCAGGGCGAGGATGCTGGTGGCGATGAGCGTGCCGATCAGGCTGAGCCCGGAGAGCAGGCCCCCCGCGGCGCTCGCGCCGAACTTCTCGACGAGCTTCTGCCCGTTGGCCACGAGGCTGTCCACGTCGGTGTTCCCGCCGATCCCGAAGTGGTCGACGAACCACCGGGCGGCGTCCTTCAGCGAGCGGATGATCTGGTCGCCGCTGTCGATGAGCGCGGTGACGACGATGTACCCGGCGCCGCCGACCACCGCGACGAGCAGGACGCAGGTGAGCCCGGCGGCGAGCGAGCGCTTCACCCCCCGGTCGGTCAGCCTGCGGTGCACCGGGCCGAGCAGCGCCGTACCGAGCAGCGCGAGCAGCACCGGGGTGACCGCCGTCTTGAGGGCCACGCACAGCCAGACGGCCACCGCGGCGACCCCGGCGACCAGGAGCAGCACACCGCACCAGGCGGCCGTGCGGCGTGCGCCGTCGGGCAGGAGGGGCTTGTCGGTCTGCACCCTCCCACCCGATCACGGCGCGGGCGGACTGTCCCGCCGGCGTCGCCGTACGGGTGACGGACCGTCACCCGTACTCCGGCTCACATTCCGTGGACGGCGGGCACGGTGCCGAGGCGGCCGGCCTGGAAGTCCTCGAAGGCCTGCTTCAGCTCGGCCTGGCTGTTCATCACGAACGGCCCGTAGTGCGCCATCGGCTCACGGATCGGACGGCCGCCGAGGAGCACGACCTCCAGGTCCGGGGTGTGGCCGTCCTGCTTCTCGTCCGCCCGGACGGTCAGCGCGGAACCGTTGCCGAAGACCGCGGTCTGCCCCATGTGGACGGGGCGGCGCTCCGCACCGACGGTGCCGCGCCCGGCCAGCACGTAGGCGAGTCCGTTGAAGTCCTCGCGCCACGGCAGGGTCACCTCGGCGCCGGGGCGCACGGTGGCGTGGATCATCGTGATCGGCGTGTGGGTGATGCCGGGGCCCTCGTGCCCGTCGAGCTCACCGGCGATGACGCGGAGCAGCGCGCCGCCGTCCGGGGAGGCGAGCAGCTGGACCTGGCCGCCGCGGATGTCCTGGTAGCGGGGGTTCATCATCTTGTCGGCCTTGGGCAGGTTCACCCAGAGCTGGAGGCCGTGGAAGAGGCCGCCCGACATGACCAGGGACTCCGGCGGGGCCTCGATGTGCAGCAGGCCCGACCCGGCGGTCATCCACTGGGTGTCACCGTTCTGGATGGTGCCGCCGCCACCGTTGGAGTCCTGGTGGACGAAGCTGCCGTCGATCAGGTAGGTCACGGTCTCGAAGCCGCGGTGCGGGTGCCAGGGCGTGCCCTTCGGCTCACCGGCCGCGTACTCCACCTCACCCATCTGGTCCATCATGATGAACGGGTCGAGGTACTTGTAGTTGATCCCGGCGAACGCACGGCGCACCGGGAAGCCCTCGCCCTCGAATCCGCTCGGCGCCGTGGTCACGGCGAGCACGGGACGGTCGGTCGCGTCGCCCGGGGCGGCGACCTTGGGCAGGGTCAGCGGGTTTTCGACAGTCACTGCGGGCATTGGGAGCCACCTCCGGGGATCGTTCTGCCTTCAATTTAGTTGAATGGTGAACATCTCGCAAGGCCTCATCCATTCCCGCGCCCGCCGAACGCCTCCCGCCCACCCGTCCGGCGCAACGCGAAAGGGGCCCGCACCACCAGGTGCGGGCCCCTTTCCGAAAGCCGGAGGGCCGGGATCTCGGCCGTACGCCTCAGCCGTACATGCGGCGCATCGCGAAGTCGACCATCTGCTCCACGGCCTTCGCGTCGAAGACCATGCGGTGCTCGCCCTCCATGTCGAGGACGAAGCCGTAGCCGGTCGGCAGCAGGTCGATCACCTCGGCCCCGGTGATCACGAAGTACTTGGACTCCTTGCCCGCGTACCGCCGCAGCTCCTTGAGCGTGGTGAACATCGGGATCACCGGCTGCTGGGTGTTGTGCAGCGCCAGGAAGCCCGGATTGTCACCGCGCGGGCAGTAGACCTTCGACGTCGCGAAGATCTGCTGGAAGTCCTCGGCGGACAGCGAGCCGGTGGTGAAGGCCCGTACCGCGTCACCCAGGGACGGCGGCGAGGGCTCGGGATACAGCGGCTGCTCGCCGTAGCCGCCGCCCATCTGCTGCTGTGCACCCGGGTTCTGGTCGTAGCCGTACATACCGCAAAGAGTAATCGGACACATCGGGGCCTTGAGGGGTTGCGTCTTATTACTGACGGGTAGCATCATCGTAGAGGTCAGCTGATATCCGCGTCGCCAGCTCGTCGCCCGCCCGGCCCGCACCCCTTCCCCGGGGGCGCCATACGCCACTGCTATTGATTACGGAGCCTTCCATGGGGCACTACAAGTCGAATCTCCGCGACATCGAGTTCAACCTCTTCGAGGTCCTCGGTCGCGACAGGACGTACGGCACCGGCCCGTTCGCCGAGATGGACGTCGAGACGGCGAAGAGCATCCTCGACGAGGTCAACCGCCTCGCGGAGAACGAGCTGGCCGAGTCCTTCGCGGACGCCGACCGCAACCCGCCGGTCTTCGACCCCGAGACCAACACGGCCCCGGTCCCGGCGAGCTTCAAGAAGTCGTACCAGGCGTTCATGGACTCCGAGTACTGGCGTCTGGGCCTGCCCGAGGAGATCGGCGGCACCACCTCGCCGCGCTCCCTGATCTGGGCCTACGCGGAGCTGCTGCTCGGCTCGAACCCGGCCGTGTGGATGTACTCCTCCGGTCCGGCGTTCGCCGGCATCCTCTTCGAGGAGGGCAACGACGCGCAGAAGAAGATCGCCGAGATCGCCGTCGAGAAGCAGTGGGGCTCGACGATGGTGCTGACCGAGCCGGACGCCGGTTCGGACGTCGGCGCGGGCCGCACGAAGGCCGTCGAGCAGGAGGACGGCTCCTGGCACATCGAGGGCGTGAAGCGCTTCATCACCTCGGGCGAGCACGACATGTCCGAGAACATCATCCACTACGTGCTGGCCCGCCCCGAGGGCGCCGGCCCCGGCACGAAGGGCCTCTCGCTCTTCATGGTCCCGAAGTTCCACTTCGACTGGACCACCGGCGAGCTGGGCGAGCGCAACGGCGTGTACGCGACCAACGTCGAGCACAAGATGGGCCTCAAGGCGTCCAACACGTGCGAGATGACCTTCGGCGACAACCACCCCGCCAAGGGCTGGCTGATCGGTGACAAGCACGACGGCATCCGCCAGATGTTCCGCATCATCGAGTTCGCCCGCATGATGGTCGGCACGAAGGCCATCGCCACCCTGTCGACCGGCTACCTCAACGCGCTGGAGTACGCCAAGGAGCGCGTCCAGGGCTCGGACTTGTCGAAGTTCATGGACAAGTCCGCCCCCAAGGTCACCATCACGCACCACCCCGACGTGCGCCGCTCCCTCATGACGCAGAAGGCGTACGCGGAGGGCATGCGCTCCCTGGTGCTGTACACCGCCTCCGTCCAGGACGCGATCCAGGAGAAGGAGGCCGCGGGCGAGGACGCCAAGGCGCTGCACGGCCTCAACGACCTGCTGCTCCCGATCGTGAAGGGCTACGGCTCCGAGAAGTCCTACGAGCAGCTCGCGCAGTCGCTCCAGACCTTCGGCGGCTCCGGGTACCTCCAGGAGTACCCGATCGAGCAGTACATCCGTGACGCCAAGATCGACACGCTGTACGAGGGCACCACGGCGATCCAGGGCCAGGACTTCTTCTTCCGGAAGATCGTCCGCGACCAGGGCGCCTCGCTGAACGCCCTCGCCGAGGAGATCAAGAAGTTCCTCGCCGGCGCCCAGGGCAACGAGGAGCTGGCCGGTGCGCTGGACTCGCTCGCCAAGGCCGCCGTCGACCTGGAGGCGATCGTCGGCACGATGATCACCGACCTCACCGCGACCGGCGAGGACGTCAAGAACATCTACAAGGTGGGCCTCAACACCACCCGCCTGCTGATGGCCTCCGGCGATGTCGTCGTCGGCTACCTGCTCCTCAAGGGCGCGGCCGTCGCGGCCGAGAAGCTGCGCGACGCCTCCCCGAAGGACGTGGCCTTCTACCAGGGCAAGATCGCCGCCGCGAAGTTCTTCGCCGCGAACGTCCTGCCGGGCGTCTCGGCCGAGCGCGCGCTCGCCGAGACCGTCGACAACTCCCTGATGGAGCTGGACGAGGCCGCGTTCTGATTCCGCTTCCGCGGGGTCTTCCGCTCCCGCGGGGCTTCTGCACCACCGCACACCGCCGCCCGGGCACGTTCCCGGGCGGCGGTGCCGTCGTACCGGTGCCGGGGGCGCCCCGGACGGCCGGGCCCAGGACCGGGCGGCGATGATCGAGCTGAGGGGGAAATCGTTCGTGGACGACAGGGATTTCGGCACCGGTACGGGCTTCGGCGGTACCGGCTTCGGCGGTACGGGCTTCATGGGTGGGCGGCGGGGGCTGGGAATCCTGGCTGCCGGGACGGCCGTGCTGCTGCTCGCGGGCTGCGGGGGCGGGGACGCCGAGGCCACGGCGCTCGACCGGAAGCAGGTCGCCTCGGTGCTGCCCGACGCGAAGGCCGTACCGGGCTGGCGGAACTACATGAAGCCGGATGCCCAGGAGCCGGTCCCGGACTACCCGCCGTCGGTCTGCCGGGTCGGCCCGAAGGACAAGCGGGAGGCCGCCTGCGAGGAGGTCGCCTTCTGGGGCACCTCGTCCTTCGCGCACGAGCCGGACGGCACCACGCTGAGCTTCTGGGCCCTCGCCTACAAGGACGAGAAGGCCGCGGACACCGCGTACGACCTCCTGGCCGGATGGTACGGCGGGGACCGGGTCGGGGTGGGCGCCAAGGAGGTGGACCTCGGCGACACCGGCGCCGAGCGCGAGGCCAACCGCGCCGAGGTCGGCGCCATGGGCGGACCGGGCACGATCGCGCAGGTGCGGGTCGGAACCACGGTCCTCGGCATCAGCACCGGCACCCAGGGGAAGACCATGATCCCGGACGAGCGGATCAGGGCCTTCGCGGCCACGTTCGCCGAGCGCGCACAGCAGGCCCAGGACGGCGACAGGCCGACGGCGGCCGTACCGAAGGGCTGAGGGGACGCCCGGCGGGCAGCGGCACCGGTGACGACCCGGTACCGACCGCGTCCTGAGCCGGTGACAGCGGTGCGGGCGGCCCGGCCGCGCTCGTTACAGTGAAGAACATGAGTTCCTCCCTCCGCTTCGACCGCGGGCACACCGACGACCTGATGGCCTTCCTGATGGCCTCCCCCTCCCCGTACCACGCCGTGGCCACCGCGGCCGCCCGGCTGGAGAGGGCCGGGTTCCGGCAGGTCGAGGAGACCGCGGCCTGGGACGGGACCAGCGGCGGCAAGTACGTGCTGCGCGGCGGCGCGATCGTGGCCTGGTACGTGCCGGAGGGCGCGGCGGCGCACACCCCGTTCCGGATCGTCGGCGCGCACACCGACTCGCCCAACCTGCGGGTCAAGCCGCTGCCCGACCTCGGGGCACACGGCTGGCGGCAGGTCGCCGTGGAGGTCTACGGCGGAACGCTCCTCAACACCTGGCTCGACCGCGACCTCGGCCTCGCCGGCCGGATCTCGCTGAACGACGGCACGCACCGCCTGGTCAACATCGACCGGCCGCTGCTGCGCGTACCCCAGCTGGCCGTGCACCTGGACCGGTCGGCCAACCCGGACGGGCTGAAGCTCGACCGGCAGAAGCACATGCAGCCGATCTGGGGGCTCGGGGACGTCGAGGAGGGCGACCTCATCCGGTTCGTCGCCGACGAGGTGGGCGTCGACGCGGCGGACGTGACCGGCTGGGACCTGATGCCGCACGCCGTCGAGGCCCCCGCCTACCTGGGCCGGGACCGTGAGCTGCTGGCCGGGCCCCGGATGGACAACCTGCTCTCCGTGCACGCCGCGACCGCCGCGCTCGGCGCCGTCGCCGGGCAGCCGGACGAGTCGCTGCCGTACATCCCGGTGATGGCCGCCTTCGACCACGAGGAGAACGGCTCGCAGTCCGACACCGGCGCGGACGGCCCGCTGCTCGGCACGGTGCTGGAGCGCTCCGTCTTCGCGCGCGGCGGCACGTACGAGGACCGGGCCCGCGCCTTCGCCGGGACCGTCTGCCTCTCCTCCGACACCGGCCACGCGATCCACCCCAACTACGCCGAGCGCCACGACCCGACCCACCACCCGGTGGTCAACGGCGGGCCGATCCTCAAGGTCAACGTCAACCAGCGGTACGCGACCGACGGCAGCGGCCGGGCCGTGTTCGCGGAGGCCTGCCGGAAGGCGGACGTCCCGTGGCAGACCTTCGTCTCCAACAACTCGATGCCCTGCGGCACCACGATCGGCCCGATCACCGCCGCCCGGCACGGCATCCAGACCGTGGACATCGGCGTCGCGATCCTGTCGATGCACAGCGCCCGTGAGCTGTGCGGGGTGGACGACCCGTACCTGCTGGCCAACGCGGTGGCGGCGTTCCTGGCGGGCTGATCCGCCCGCCGTCCGACAGCCCGGCGGGGCGCCGTTTCCCGTAGCGGAAGGCGCCCCGCCGATCGCGCTCAACCCGTCGTCGGCTCCCCGGCACCCCCGATATCCTGGGACTTTCGCCGTGCCCGGCCCCGGGCGCATCCCGCCCGGAAGGAAATCCGCCCGTGGAGTTCCGGCTGCTCGGCACCGTCTCGGTCGACACGTTCACCGGGCCGCTGCCGCTCGGCCCCGCCAAGCGCCGCAGCCTGCTCGCCGCGCTGCTGCTGTCCGCCAACACCCCGGTCTCCATCGCCAGGCTGACGGACTCGCTGTGGGACGACACCCCGCCGCTGCACGCCCGCAGCGTCATCCAGGGCCATGTGTCCCGGCTGCGCGCGCTGCTGGTCGGCGCGGACGCGGAGGCGTACGGGGTGGAGCTGGTCACGCTCGGCGACGCGTACGTCCTGCGGCTGCCGGAGACCCTGCTGGACGCGCAGCGCTTCGAGGAGCTGCTGACCCTGGCCCGGGAGCAGCGCAGCCCGGCCGACGCGGTGCTGATGCTGAAGGAGGCGCTGTCCCTGTGGCAGGGCCCGGCGCTCAGTGGCGCGTTCACCGGACGGCCGCTCCAGGCCGCCGCGCACTCGCTGGAGGAGTCGCGGCTCGCCACGGTCGAACAACTGGCCCGCGCCTACGGGGCGTTGGGGGAGCACAACCGGGCGGCTGCGGTGCTGCGGGCGGAGGCCGTCGCCCATCCGATGCGGGAGTCGCTGGCCGCGGCGCTGATGACGGCGCTCTACCGGGCGGGACGCCAGTCGGAGGCGCTGGACTGGTTCCACCGTACGCGGCGGCTGCTCGCCGACGAGCTGGGCATCGACCCGGGGCACGAGCTGGCCGACGCGTACGCGCTGATCCTGCGCGGCGACCCAGGCCCGGACGCGGGCCGGGAGAGCGGGCGGAACGCACCCGCCGGGCAGGGCACCCCGGCGCACGGCCCGGTCCGGGGCGGCGGCGCCCGAAACGGCGGAGCCGGCAGCGGCGGCGCCGACAACGGGGCGGGTGCGGGTGCCGGGAGCGCGGCCGTGTCCGCCGTACGCCCGGTCGCGGCGGTCCACGACGCACCGTCCACCACCACGAGCCCCGCACCCGCACCGGCCGTGCCCGCGCCCGCCGTCCCGGCGCCCCGGCCGCTCCCCGTGCCGGGCCTGGTCGGCGAGCCGCACCCCACCGATCTGCTGCCCCGCGCGCCCCGCGGCTTCCAGGGGCGGGTGGCCGAGCTGGCCGCGCTCACCCGGGCCGCGGCGGGCGAGGCCCCCGTCTGCCTGGTCACCGGCCCGGCCGGGGTCGGCAAGACCGCGCTGGCCCTCCAGTGGGCACACCGCAACTCGGCCGCCTTCCCGGACGGGCGGCTCTTCGCCGATCTGCGCGGCTTCAGCGACACCGGCGAGCCCGCGCTCATCGAGGTGCTGCGCGAGTTCCTGCTGGCACTCGGCGTCGCGCCCCGCCGCGTCCCGGAGTCCGTGGCGGCCGCGGCGGCGCTCTTCCGTTCGCTGACCGACCGGCGCCGCCTGCTCGTCGTGCTCGACAACGCCCGCCACTCCGCCATCGTCCGGCCGCTGCTGCCGGGCGGCACCGACTGCGTCACGCTGATCACCAGCAGGCACCGGCTGGAGGGGCTCATCGCCTCGGACGCGGCCCGGCCCGTCCCGCTCGACGTGCTCGAACCCTCCGACAGCACCGCCCTGCTGGCCGGTGTGCTCGGCGAGGACCGGGTGCTGGCCGAGCCGGTCGCGGCCCGGCGGCTCGCCGAGCTCTGCGGCGGGCTGCCGCTCGCCCTGCGGGTCACCGCGGCCCGGCTGGCCGGGCGCCCGAGCCGGACACTGGCCGGGATCGCCGACGAACTGGCCGACGAGCGCAGCCGGCTGACGTATCTCGACGTGGACGACACCGGTGTCTCGGCCGCGCTCCGGCTGACCGTGCAGCAGCTGCCGCGGGACGCCGTCCAGCAGCTCGCCCGGCTCGGCCACCACCCCGGCGGCCACTTCGACCCGTACACGGCCGCCGCGCTCGCCGGTACCGACCCGGTCGTCGCGGCCGCGGCGCTGGAACGGCTCGCCGCCGCCCACCTCGTCTCCGAGGTGACGCCCGGACGCTGGGTGCTGCACGACCTGATACGCCTCTACGCCCGCACGATGGACCCCGAGGGGTCGGCCGCTTCGCTCGTCGGCGTCCTCGACCACTACATCGCCACCGCGCTCGCCGCCGCCGACACGGCCGAACCGGGCGGCGAGCCCTGCTTCGTCCTGCCGGAGGACTACCACCGCCCGTGCGCGGTACGGGACTTCGTCGACCGGGAGGAGGCCATGTGCTGGCTGGCGACCGAGCGCGACGAGCTGGCGCTGGCCGCCGTCGCGGCCCGGACCGCCGGGCTCCACGACCGGGCGTGGCGGATCATCCTGCTCCAGTGGCCGCAGGTGGTGTGGCGGGTGCGGGACAGCTGGTCCCCGCTGCTGGAGCTGGCGCTGGACTCGGCCCGCGCCGAGCGGGACACGTACGCCGAGTCGCGGGTGCTGAACCTGCTGGGCTGGGTGCTCACCGAGGAGGGCCGGACCGCGGAGGCCGTCGCCCTGCTGGAGCGGTCGCCCGGCCTGGCCCGGCAGGCCGGTGACCGGCTCGGCGAGGCGACGGCGCTGATCAACCTGGCCGTCGTCCAGGCCGAGCTGGGGGAGCTGGGCACGGCCCTGGAAGGCTGCGAGCGGGCCGTCGGGCTGGCCCGCGAGGAGCGGGACGCGCACACCGAGATGCTGGCCCTCCAGCACCTCGCCCGGATGCAGCTGGCCGCGAACCTGCCGCGCGAGGCCCTTGCGTCCACCCGGACCGCGCTCGACCTGGGCCCGGAGCAGGAGGAGGTGGCCCGCCGGGTGCTGCTGCTGACCACCAGCGGCGAGGCCCGGCTGGCGCTCGGCGAGGAGGAAGAGGGCATCCGGCTGCTGGACACGGCGGCCACGGAGGCGGAGCGGACCGGTTACGACGAGGGCGCGGTGCGGGCCCTGGAGGCGCTGCTGCGGGTGACGGCGCGGCCGGAGTACCGCAAGCGGTACGAGCAGGCGGTACTCCGGCTCACCGACAACGGCTGACCGGCCCGCCGACGGTACGTCAGTGGTGCGGGCGGACCGGTGCCCGTCAGCCCTGCTCGTCGTCCATGCCCGCCAGCACCAGCGGCAGCCGGGACACGCCCGCCGCCTCCACCCTGACCGGTACGCCCCAGTCCTGCTGGTGGACATGGCAGGCCGGGTACTCGTTCGCCGGGTCGTCGTCGCAGGACGCCGCCATCGCCGACACGTGCAGCACCCCTTCGGTGACGCCGTCGGCGAGGACCAGTTCGCGGCAGAGGTCGCTGCCGGCGCCCGCGCCCTCGGCGAGCAGCTCCGGCGGGGTCGCCGAGACCAGCAGCCGGGTCGAGGGCCCGTACCGGGTGTCGAGCTTCTGCCCCGCGGGCGCCCGGAAGACCACGTCGAGCCGGAGCGTGCCCGGGGCGATCGCGGTGGCCGCGCGCCGGGTGCGGTGGGCCCGGTCGGCGACGCGTACCGCCTCCTCGGGCAGGCGCAGCCGGGTCAGCCGGTGCCGGGCGGACTCGACGACGACGAGATCGCCGTCGACCAGCACCGCGGCGCTGGGCTCGCGCAGATCCGTGGCCAGGGTGGTGACCTCGTCGGCCACCGGGTCGTAGCGGCGCAGCGCGTGGTTGTACGTGTCGCAGACGGCGACGGACCCGTCCGGCAGCGCGGTGACTCCCAGCGGGTGCTGGAGCAGGGCCTGTCCGGCGGCGCCGTCGCGGTGCCCGAAGTCGAAGAGGCCGGTGCCGACGGCCGTACGGACGGCGAAGCCGGTCCCGTCCCGCTCGACGTACCGCAGCGCGGAGGTCTCCGAGTCGGCGACCCAGAGCCGCTCCCCGTCGGCGGAGGCGGCGAGCCCGGACGGCTGGGCGAACCACGCCTCGGCGGCCGGTCCGTCGACCAGCCCCTCGTTGGTCGTCCCCGCCGCGGCCTCGACGCGCCCGGTGGCCGGGTCGTATGTCCACAGCTGGTGGACGCCCGCCATGGCGATCCACAGCCGGTCCGCGAACCAGGCGAGGTCCCAGGGCGAGGAGAGGTCGACCTCGCGGGCGGGTCCGAAGGACGGCGAGCCCTGCCACCACTGGCGGCCGGTGCCGGCGAGCGTCGTGGTCTCCCCGTTGGCGGGGTCGAGGGCGCGGACGGCGTGGTTGACCGTGTCGGCGACCGCGATCCGGCCGTCCGGCAGCACGGCCAGGCCCTGCGGCTCGGAGAACCGGGCCTCGCCGGGGCCGCCGTCGGTGAACCCCCTGTCCCCCGTTCCGATGTGACGCCTGACCGTGTCACCGTCACGTTCGATCTCGACCAGGCGGTGGCGGGTGGTGTCGGAGACCAGGAAGCCGCCGTCCGGCAGGGTCAGGGCCTTGCCGGGGAAGCGCAGATGCGTGGCGACCGGCTCCGGCGCGACATAGGGGCCGTCGCCGCGGCGCAGCGTGCCCTTCGCCCCGTGCTCGGCCTCCAGTTCCTCGACCAGCTTCTCGATGGCGTGCGCGTGGCCCTCGCCGGCGTGCTGGGCGACGACGTACCCCTCGGGGTCGATGACGACGAGCGTCGGCCAGGCCCGTACGGCGTACTGCTTCCAGGTCGCGAGCTCGGGGTCGTCGAGGACCGGGTGGTGCACCCCGTACCGCTCGACGGCGTCCACGACGGCCTGGTGATCGGCCTCGTGGACGAACTTCGGCGAGTGCACCCCGATGATCACCAGGGTGTCGCGGTGCTTCTCCTCCAGCTCGCGCAGCTCGTCGAGCACGTGCAGACAGTTCACACAGCAGAAGGTCCAAAAATCCAGAACCACAATGCGTCCTCGCAGGTCAGCGAGGGTGTACTGCTGGTCGCCTGTATTGAGCCAGCCGCCCTTGCCGACCAGCTCGGGGGCCCTGACGCGCGCACGTGTTGCCATGTGAACAGTCAACATCACCGTGGCGTCCCCACATTCCGCGGCTGCCTCGGGGAACCTGTGGGCCATGAGATTCCTGGTGCGCGAACGCCTCTTCGCCGTGGGTGACGACTACTGGATCGAGGACACGGACGGCCGCAAGGTGTTCCTCGTCGACGGCAAGGCCCTGCGGGTACGGGACACCTTCGAGCTGAAGGACGCGCAGGGCCGCATCCTCGTCGAGATCCGGCAGAAGCTGCTCAGCCTGCGCGACACGATGCTCATCGAGCGGGACGGCGAGCAGCTCGCCACGATCAGGCGCAAGCGGCTCTCGCTGCTGCGCAACCACTACCGGGTCACTCTGGTCGACGGCACGGAGCTCGACGTCAGCGGCAAGATCCTGGACCGCGAGTTCGCCGTCGAATACGACGGCGAGCTGCTGGCCCAGATCTCCCGGCGCTGGCTGACCGTCCGGGAGACCTACGGCATCGACGTCGTACGGGAGGACGCCGACGCGGCCCTGCTGATCGCCGTGGCGGTCTGCGTCATCGTCCTCGCCGACAAGGAACGCGAACACGGCTGACGGGGCCGGCCGTTCTCCGATCCTTGCCCTGTTTCACGTGAAACAGGGCAAGGATCGGAGAGCAGGGCAGAGATCGGAGAACGGGGCAGGGCTCAGAGGCCGGGTGCGGCCAGTCCCAGCCGACGGTCCTTGAGAGCCGGGAACTGCTCCCGGATCTCCGTCACCTTCGCCGGGTCGAACTCCACGTCGAGCACCTCCTCGCCCGCGCCCGCCTCGGCCAGCACCTCGCCCCAGGGGTCGACGACGATGCTGTGCCCGGCCTGCTCGACACCGGCGTGGGTGCCCGCGCAGCCGACGGCCAGGACGTACGACTGGTTCTCCACCGCGCGGGCACGGGCCAGCAGCGTCCAGTGCGCGCGGCGCCGCTCGGGCCAGCCGGCCGCGACGACCAGCGTTCCGGCGCCGGCGTCGACCAGGCCCCGGAACAGCTCCGGGAAGCGCAGGTCGTAGCAGGTGGCGAGGCCGAGCGTGGTCTCCGGCAGCGGGACCGTGACCAGCTCCTCACCGGCGCCCATCATCACCGCCTCGCCCCGGTCGAAACCGAAGCGGTGGATCTTGCGGTACGCGGCGGCCCGCTCGCCGGTCGGGGCGAAGACCAGCGCGGTGTTGTAGAGGGTGCCGTCGGCGGCGCGCTCCACGAAGGAACCGGCGTGCAGCCAGACCCCGGCGTCGGCGGCGGCCTTCGCCATGGCGTCGTGCGTGGGCCCCTGGAACGGTTCGGCCTCGGCCTCGAACTCGGTGTACGCGAAGGCGCCCACCGGCCAGAGCTCGGGAAGCACCACCAGATCCGCGCCGCGCCGGTCCATGACCAGCGATACCGCGCGCTCTCTGCGGGCGTCGGCGGATTCGTCCGGGTCTACTGCGATCTGGATGAGGGAGGCGCGCACACTACCACCGTCCTGGCATTCAAGCCGTCAACACGGGCCTACGATCGTCACACGAAAGCACTGCCGGGGTGCCTGATCGCAGCGTAACTTAGCGATTGAACCTCCCACGCAGCCCGCCGCCCGCGCCCAGCTCTCCAGCCCATGCACCGCAGAACCGCACGAGGGGTCCAGTGACCGTCCATCCCAGCCTTCAGACCTATGCCGATGCCTGGACCCACTCCATCGAGTCGATAGCCGAGCTGGTGAAGCCGCTCGCCGAGGGCGAGTGGAACCGCCGTACGCCCTGCCCCGCCTGGTCGGTGCGCGACATCGTCTCGCACATCATCGGCATGGAGTCCGAACAGCTCGGCGACCCGCGCCCGATCCACACGCTGCCGCGCGATCTCTACCACGTGCAGAACGACTTCGCCCGCTACATGGAGATGCAGGTCGATGTGCGGCGGCACCACACCGCACCGGAGATGACCTCCGAGCTGGAGTACACGATCATCCGGCGCGCCCGTCAGCTGCGCAACGAGTCGCGCGCCCCCGAGACGATGGTCAGGGCGCCGCTCGGCGCCGAGCAGACCCTTGAGCTGGCGCTGCGGATGCGGGCCTTCGACGTCTGGGTGCACGAGCAGGACCTGCGGGCGACGCTGGGGCAGCCGGGCAACCTGGACTCCCCCGGCGCCACGATCGTCCGGGACACCCTGCTGGAGGCGCTGCCGAAGGTGGTGGCCAAGGACGCGGGGGCACCGGCCGGTTCGGCGGTGGTCCTCGATGTGCACGGGCCGCTGGAGTTCCTGCGTACGGTCCGGGTCGACGCGGAGGGGCGCGGTTCGGTGGACGGCTCGCCCTCGCTCGGACCCGCGGTGACGCTGGCGATGGACTGGGAGACGTACTTCCTGCTGGCCTGCGGGCGGGTACGCGCGGCCTCGGTCGCCGAGCGGGTCAAGATCGAGGGCGACGAGGAACTGGCCGAGGCGATCCTGCGGAACTTCGCCGTGACGCCCTGACGCCGTCACGCCACGACTCCCCGGAATCAAGGGGCGTCGGAGGGCCGGGGACATGACCGGCGGCGCCCGTCGCGGGACGAACGGACGGGTGCGCCGCCGCTCCCCGCTCACACCGGTACGTGCACGGCCTCCACGCGGCTGACCACATGATGGTCCCGCTCGCGGTGCGCCGCCCTGGAGCGCAGCCGCAGGATCTGTACGACCCCGAGCGCCTCCAGCACGAAGACCGAGGCGAACGCGATCCGGTAGTTGTCACCGGTCGCGTCCAGCAGCACCCCGACGGCGAACAGCGTGGTCATCGAGGCGATGAAGCCGCCCATGTTGACGATGCCCGACGCGGTGCCCTGACGCTCCGGCGGGTTGGCCGGGCGGGCGAAGTCGAAGCCGATCATCGAGGCCGGACCGCAGGCGCCGAGCACCACGCACAGCACGATCAGCAGCCACATCGGCGCGTGGCCGGGGTGGAGGACGGCCGAGGCCCAGAGCAGCGCCGTCGCCGCGACGGTACCGAGGGCCAGCGGGGCGCGGGCCGCGTGGTGGCGGGCGATGACCTGCCCGTAGATCAGCCCGAAGACCATGTTGGAGAGCACCACCAGGGTGAGCAGCTCACCGGCGGTGGACCGGCTGAGTCCCTGCGCCTCCACCAGGAACGGCAGCCCCCACAGCAGCAGGAACACCATGGCCGGGAACTGGGTGGTGAAGTGGACCCACATGCCGAGCCGGGTGCCGGGCTCGGCCCAGGACGCGGCGATCTGACGGCGTACGTAGGCGGCGCCCGCGTGCTCCACGGGCGGCGGCTCGTGGCCCTCGGGGTGGTCCTTCAGGAAGAGCAGCAGCAGGACGAGCACCACGACCCCGGCGACGGAGCTGCCGACGAAGGTGGTGGTCCAGCCGAAACCGTGCAGGGCCCGGGCGATGAACAGCGTCGAGACAAGGTTGCCCGCCATCCCGAAGAGCGCCGCGATCTGGCCGATCAGCGGACCGCGCCGGGCCGGGAACCAGCGGGCGCCGAGCCGCAGCACGCTGATGAACGTCATCGCGTCGCCGCAGCCGAGCAGCGCCCTGGACGCCAGCGCCGTCCCGTACGAGGGCGAGAGCGCGAAACCGAGCTGGCCCAGGGTGAACAGGACGGCCCCGAGCGTGAGGACCTTCTTGGTGCCGAGCCGGTCGACCATCAGGCCGACGGGTATCTGCATGCCCGCGTAGACGAGCAGCTGGAGTATGGAGAACGTGGAGAGGGCGGAGGCGTTGACGTGGAACCGGTCGGCGGCGTCCAGCCCGGCGACCCCCAGGCTGGTACGGAAGATGATCGCGACGAAGTAGACGGCGACCCCGATGCCCCAGACCCACGCGGCACGCCGGCCGCCGGGTGGATCACCGGGCAGGGAGAGGGTGGGGGCCGCGGCGGAGCTCATCGGTCCTCACCCCTGACCAGCACCTTGACCCGGCCGACATGGCGCCGTACGACCTGCGCGGCACCCTCCGGGTCACCGGCCCTGATGGCTTCCAGCAGCTCGGCGTGCTCGGTGATGTTGGCGGCGATCCGGCCGGGGTGCGCCTCCATCACGGCGACGCCCATCCTCAGCTGCCGGTCGCGCAGCTGGTCGTAGAGGCGCGAGAGGATCTCGTTGCCCGCGTTGCGCACGATCTCGGCGTGGAAGCAGCGGTCCTTCACGGACACCGCCGCCAGGTCCCCGGCCTCGGCCAGCTCCCGCTGCTCGGCCAGCAGCTCCTCCAGGCGGCCGAGCAGCCGCTCGGAGGCGGGCACGGCCTTGCGGGCCGCGAACTCCTCGACCAGCAGCCGGGTCTCCACCACGTCCGCGATCTCCTGCGCGGAGACCGCGAGGACCAGGGCGCCCTTCTTCGGGTAGAGCTTGATCAGCCCCTCGACCTCCAGCCGCAGCAGCGCCTCGCGCACCGGCGTCCGGGACACCCCGACGGCCTGGGCGAGATCCCCCTCGGTGAGGAGCGTGCCGCCCTCGTAGCGGCGGTCCAGGACCGCCTCCTTGATGTGTGTGTACACGCGCTCGGCGGCGGGGGGCCGCTTGATGGTCGGCTTCACGGCGGACGGCTTCACGGTCGGAGGTGCGGCAGGCATGCGTACAGCATAGATACAAGATGCGTACATGGAAGTGTCATTCCGCGATCCGGACATGCGCCACGCCCCTCCTCCGTGCGGCGGACCACGGGCGGCGCGGCGGCGGATCAAGGGCGTCGCGACGGATCGCCGACGTACCTCCCAAACCGCCCTTGACCCACCCCTGAACAGCCCTTGACCTCAAAATTGCTCTGGAAGCCCCGGAAATCGGCACATCCTTTCCCGCACCCCAGGAGTCTCACCACCGAGCGGCACCTTCATGTGGCCGCATTCCAGGGGCATTTGGAGCATTCAAGTTGAAAATCGGCATTAAGGGCATAAGCCGCGCCACTGCCACGGCCACCGTGGCCCTCACGGCCGGTGCCGTCATCGCGGGCAGCGCCTTCGCCTCCACCGCGCAGGCCGCCACGCTCACCACCCCGAAGATCACCGCCGCCGGCGGCTTCACGATGAACAACGGCACCGCGAAGGCCCTGTACTCCAAGGCCGCCGACACCCGCCGTTCCACCGGCTCCACCACCAAGATCATGACGGCCAAGGTGGTGCTGGCGCAGAAGAACCTGAACCTGGATTCGAAGGTCACGATCCAGAAGGCGTACAGCGACTACATCGTCTCCAAGGGCGCGTCCTCGGCCCGCCTGATCGTGGGCGACAAGGTCACCGTCCGCCAGCTGCTGTACGGCCTGATGCTGCCGTCCGGCTGCGACGCCGCCTACGCGCTGGCCGACAAGTTCGGCTCCGGCACCACCCGCGCGGCCCGCGTGAAATCGTTCGTCGGCAAGATGAACGCCCAGGCCAAGTCCCTCGGGCTGAAGAACACCCACTTCGACTCGTTCGACGGCATAGGGAACGGCTCGAACTACTCGACGCCGCGCGACCTCACCAAGATCGCCAGCAGCGCCATGAAGAACTCCACCTTCCGCGCGGTCGTCAAGACCAAGTCGACCAAGCAGAAGGTCACCACGAAGTCCGGCGGCTACCGCTACATGTCGTGGACCAACACCAACACCATGCTCAGCAGCTACAGCGGCGCCATCGGCATCAAGACCGGCTCCGGCCCGACGGCCAAGTACTGCCTGGTCTTCGCCGCGACCCGGGGCAGCAAGACGATCGTCGGCACGGTGCTCGCGTCCACCAACGCGACCAACCGCACCGCCGACATGAAGAAGATCATGGACTACTCCTTCAAGAAGTAGCCCACCCGGTCACGACGGCACCGGCACACGGAGGGCCCCGCAGCCATGCGGGGCCCTCCCGCGTTCCCTCGCCCCTTCCCCCGCCGACCGCGGTGTCCCAGGACGTCGGCTCCACGGAGTCCTCGAACGGCTTCGGCCGCAGGTGGCCGGACAGCGCTCAGGCGGAGGCGGGGGCGGAGGCGGAGGCCGCGAAGAACGGAACGGCGACGAGGAAGCGGCCCGCCTCGGCGCGTCGGCGCTGCTCGGCGAGCCACTCGTCCGCCCGGTCACGGCCGACGGCGCCGACGGCGCAGGCCGGCTCGACGAGCCCCGCGAGCAGCGGCAGCATCGCGGGGTCGGTGAACACACTGGTGTGCGCCTCGACCGCGACATCGTCGAAGCCGCCGGCCAGGAGCAGGCCGCGGTACTGGCGGCCGGCGCGCGGCGCGCCCAGGAGGTCGGCGCGGGCATGCACGATCGTGCGGGTGAGCGCCGCGTCATCCGAGTCGATCATGATGGCGTCCCAGTCCTGACCTACCAGGACGATCCTGCCGCCCGGGCAGAGGACCCGTCGCGCCTCCGCCACCGCGCGCCCCGGCTCCTGGAGTACGTGAAAGACCTTGTCGGCACGGTAGCCGCGCACGCTTCCGTCGGCGAACGGCAGATCCTCCGCCCCTGCCTCCAGGAACTCGGCTCCCGGCCACCGCTCCCGGGCTGCGGCCAGCATCCACTGGCCGGGATCCACGCCCACCGCGTGGACACCCCGTTCGGCCAGCTCGGCGACGGCCCGTCCGGCGCCGCAGCCGATGTCCACGACGGTCGAGCCCGGGACGAGGGACAGCAGTTCGTAGGAGCGGGCCCGCAATCGAGTGGCGCTCGGCATCCGGTCCGCAGCGTCGAGAACGGCCAGCAGGGCTTCGATGTCGTGGTGCTCTTCCACCGCTTCCTGATTCTTGGACATGGACGTCATGCTGCGACTTAATGTCGGCATGAAGTCAAGCGAGGACGGCGACGTCGGCGCCTTGAGCATCGGCGCCCTTGCGTCACGGTTCGGCCTGGCCACGCACGTGCTGCGGCATTGGGAGGCGATGGGCCTGTTGCACCCGGGACGGGACGCCGGCGGGCGCCGCCGCTACGGTGCGGACGACCTCACCCGCGTGGCGACGATCCTCGTCATGAAGGAGGCCGGCCTCGGCCTGAACACCATCAGGAGCCTGTCCGTAACCGCCGACCGCGCCGCCCGGCACGAGATCCTGCGGCCCGCGGCCGAAGAACTCCGGTCGAGAATCGCGGCGGCCCAGGCCTCGTTGGAGCTCATCGAGGGCAGCCTGAACTGCGCGTACGAGGACGTCACCCAGTGCCCGAACTACCGGCGGATCATCGCCGAGCGGGGCGGCCCCCGAAGTCCGGCCGGAGACCAGTGAGCGACGCCGTGGCACCGACCTCCTGAGGAGGCACGGCCACATGCGGAGGCACGGCTAACCGACCGGCCCCAGCCAGGTACGGAACCGGCTGCCGAAGGGCTCCACGCCCTCCCGCAGCGCCCGGGCGAGCCGGTCCGCCGCCTCGGTGGCCCGCGCCACGACCTCCGGCGGGTACCCGTACAGGACCTGGTGGGCCGCGAACTCGTCCTCGTCGTCCACGAAGACGGCACCCGTCGCCCGCGTCCGGCAGACATCGAGGTCCAGGTCGACCATGGTGACCTCCGCCGGGCCGCACCACACGGACGGCGTGGTCACGTCGCAGTAGACGTCCAGCCGCGCGGGGGCCGCCTGGAAGAGCGCTGTCCACCAGGCATCGCGGGGCAGGAGCATGACCCGCGCCTCCTCGGTCACGTAGACCGCGTCCGTCTCACCCGTACCGCAGACCGTGCCGGCGGACGCCCCCAGCCACACCCCGTACTCGTCCTCCCCGAGCCGGACCATCGGCTGCTTCCGGTGCGGCCTTCCGTCGAACTTCCTTACTGAAAGCAGAACTTCGGGACCTGTCATGCCTGGAACGCTATCCGTCGGGCTCTCCCGGGCCCGGGCCCCGGTGGGCGTCGAACTCGTGACGGGAGAGGGGAGCCGGGGCGGAGGCCGGGACTGTTCCGGAGCCGAGCAGCACTCCCGGCCGGTGCGGGACCCGCAGGAGCCGGTCAGCCGGTCAGCCGGTCAGCCGGTCAGCCGGTCAGCCGGTCAGAACTCAGTCGAGGCAGAACTCGTTGCCCTCGATGTCCTGCATCGTGATGCAGGACTCGTTCTCCTCATCGGCGTACTGCACCAGCACGCACACCGCGCCGAGCGCCATCAGCCGGTCGCGTTCGGCTTCGAGGACGGCCAGGCGCTCCGCGCCGACGAGCCCGATACCGGCCCGTACGTCGAGGTGCACCCTGTTCTTGGCGACCTTCCCCTCGGGAACGCGCTGGAAGTACAGGCGCGGGCCCTCACCCGTGGGGTCGGAACACGCGAACCACGCGCCCCGCTTCTCGGACGGCAGCGAGTCGTTGTAGGCGTCCCAGGTCTCGAAACCCTCCGGCGGCGGCGGTGCGACGTAACCCAGCACCTCGCACCAGAAACGGGCGACGCGCTCGGGATCCGCGCAGTCGAAAGTGACCTGAATCTTCCTCACCGATGCCATTCGGCCACCCTAACAGCGGCTGTCCGCAGGTCAGTTCCTATTTTTCACCTCGCCAGCAGCAGGGTTCTCACGAGTGGGTACGCGGGTGGCGAACCGGGCCGTCCCGGGGACGGCGAGCGCTCCGTACGTGGACCCGAGCAGCACGACGGCGGCGACGGCCGCGAAGGTTGCCGTCCCGACGAGCCGGACGAGCAGCGGCGTCGCGGCGAGCGCGATCGGCTGGAGGCCGAAACTGGCCAGCCCCTCCAGGGCGAAGACCCGGCCCTGCACCCGTTCCGGGAACTCGCGCTGGAGCGAGCTGTACCAGAGGACCATGAAGCAGCCGACCCCGGCCGAACCGGCGGCACCCGCCGCGCAGAACACCCACAGCGGTACGTCGACCGCGAGGCACACCGGCGTCAGCACGCAGGGAGCCAGCGCGTTCATGGCCCACAGCCCCGGGCGGGCCGAGGAGACCCGGCCGCCCAGCAAGGAGCCGGCCACCGAGCCCGCGAGCGTCGCGGCGCTGACCCAGCCGAAGGCGGAGAGACCGTACCTGGTCTGGCTGACCATCGGCACCAGGACGTAGTTCGGGGCGAAGAGGAAGAACACCTGCGCGGTGCCCTGCAGCATCAGGACCGCCACCCAGGGCCGCCGACGGACCTCGACGAGCCCCTCCCGCGCCTCGGCCAGCATCCCCCGCAGCCCGCCGGGCGCGTCGGCATCCGCCCCGTCGGCCCGCGCATCGGCCGCGGCACGGACCGGCGGCAGCCGCAGCCACACCAGCGTGACCAGGCTCACCACGAACGTGGCGGCGTCCACCAGGAGGGTCCTCGGCGGCGAGACCCCGGCCAGCAGGACGCCCGCCAGCAGGGCCCCGGCCATCGAGCCGAGCCGTCTGGTGGACACGTCCAGGGCGTACGCCTGCTGCCGCAGCTCCTCCGGGACCACCTGGGCGAGGGCCGCGCGGTGGGCCGGTTCGTACAGCGCCGCGCCCGCGCCGGTGACCGCCGCGGCGGCGAGCAACGGCGCGAGCGGCCCCTGCGAGGCGAAGAGGAAGAAGCCGACGATCCCGGCCAGGCGAAGCACATCAGCGACGGCCATCACGGTGCTGCGGGAGTACCGGTCGGCAACCACCCCGCCGGCCAGCAGGAGCACGCCCATGACGGCGGATTCCACGGCCAGCACCAGGCCGAAGACGCCCGGCCCACGGTCCGGCACGACCAGCGCGGCGAGCGCCACGACGGTGAGCTGGTTCCCCACGGTGCTGGTCACCTGCCCGAGCCAGAAGGCCAGATACCGCCGACCGCGCAACAGAGCCCGTATCTCGGGCTGCGACATGGCCCTCCTCATCGAAGCGCGGAAGCGCGGGAACGAAGGGAGCCGGAGCTCACTCCGGCGAAGCCCGGAGTCTGTCGCACCGTCCTACGGCACACCACCAATTTTTGATGGCACCGGAGAGGTACGTGTCAGCCCGTGTGGCGCCACCAGAAGGAGGCCGGGCGGAAGTGGTCGGTCACACCGAGCCGGCGCCAGAGCGGGGCGAGAATCCGCCGCAGTTCCGGATCGGCGTGCACGAAGGCGTTCGGCAGCCGGACGTCGAATCGCTCCGGCGCGGCGGTGAGCAGCGCGGCCAGGAGGTACTGCTCCGAGTACATGCGCCAGCGCCAGGACTCCGGGTAGTCCGCCGGGAGCATGATGTCGTGGACCTGGACGAGCACCCCCGGCTTGAGGCGGGGCAGCAGTTCGAAGAAGAACACCATGACGTCGGAGCCCATGTGGAGCCGGTGCGAGCCGTCGACGAAGAGGATGTCCCCCGGCTCCAGTTCGGCGAAGACGCCGAGGTCCGCGTCCTGGAGCGGTACGCGGACGACGTCGTCGCAGAGGTGGTCGACATGGGCCCGGGGCTCCGGGTCGATGGACGTGATGCGGGTGCTCAGGCCGAGGTCCTGGATGGCCCGGCGGGCGAACTTGGTGGAGTTCCCGGAGCCCACCTCCAGGTAGCGGGCCGGTTTCTCGGTGGCGAGGAAGCCGTAGAGCGAGGCCGCGTCCAGCGGGGGCAGCCAGGTGTTGCCCCAGTAGGCGGTGGACGCCTTCTCCACCCCTTTCAGGGGGATCCCGGCCAGTTGGTCGGCGTACTCCAGAAGGCCGGTGAGGTGTGCGGCGTACCGCTCCCGGTTCTTCTCCAGGAGCTCGCGCACGGCGCCGAGTTCGGCGCGCGGCTCGGGTCTCACCACATGGTCCAGGAACACCGGTTTGGCCAGCCCGAAGGCCCACATGACCAGGCCGAACGCGGTGGGCCTGCGCTCCAGCCGGTCGAGCCCGCGGCGCAGCACGGGAAGCCGTTCCAGCAGGGTGGGAGTGGGTTCGGGCACGGTGCTCGGGGGCTGCGTGTGCACGGCGGGAGAACCTTTCGATCGGTGGGACGGCCGAGAAGGGTGAGCCGGGGTTCCGCGAGTGCTGTTCGGTCGGAGCCGGTGGATCGTCGGACGCGGGCGGGGCTCCGGACGCCGGTGATCCTTTCCCGGATTCGGGCTCCGGTATCCGGGGAGACCGTCAGACAGGGGGCGAGACGGCCGATATCCACCGCAGGCCGCCGCAAGGGCCCCGGCATCCGCGGCGAGGACATTCCCGGCGGCCGATCGCCCGTCCCGTGCGACGCGCGATATCCGGCCCGGGCTCCGCCACGTGCCGCTTCCTCACCGCGCGGCTCCGCTCGGATCCTGGCGGGCACCCCGTCGGCCTTCCTCGGTCCGGGGCGGCCCTGAGCAAGCCTTCTCGCTGGCAGAGCCGCCTCGGCTGTGCTCAGATCTCTACATCCAAGGCTTTTCAGGCATTTCGCCCGCCTGTCGCTCACGTCCGGAGTGCGGGGCGAGCCCGGAAGCCGAGCAACCCGAGGAGGACAGCTTGAGACGGAAACACACGGCCGCGCTGCGGAGTGCGGCCCTGCCGGTGCTGGTCGCCGCACTGCTGACGGGAGTGATGTCGACCCAGGCCGCGGCCAGCGGTGAGGACGGCGACAGAGGGGGCGGCGACTGCCCGAAGACCTGCCCGCACGGAAAGCCCGGTCCTCCCGGACCTCCTGGTCCCCCCGGACCTCCTGGACCTCCCGGACCTCCTGGACCGACCCTGCCGACCCAGATCATCCAGACGACCTACACATTGGCATCGGGACCCAACACAGGGACCGCGACCTGCCCGCCGGGAACCGTCATCACGGGCGGCGGCATGAAGACGCCCCTCGGAGGCAACAACCTCACGGTCCAGACGTACGAGTCGTACCCGTCCGCCGACAACGTCTGGACGGTGTCCTTCAACAACTCGGCCAGCACCACGGGTTCCTACGTGGTCTACGCCGTCTGCCTCCCCGTGACCCCGACGGGCTGACAGCCGTTCGGGTAGCGCGCTCCTCGCTCCGGCTGCCGCGGC